>CAZYOE010000160.1:0-10037 GCA_964648725.1 uncultured Pseudobdellovibrionaceae bacterium
GCTTAAACTCGACGAAAATCTAGACACTCATTCACTTTTTTGATGGAGAATCCAGAAGGCACCAATGAAAAATTTGAATATTCCAAAATAGAAGATTGGAGTTTGGGGGAGAGATACGGACTCAATATGATCAATGATTTTAACAACGGTACAGTCGGATTTATGGATTGGAATATTCTTCTAAACGAAAAAGGTGGGCCGAATCATGTAGGTAATTACTGTTATGCTCCAGTGCACTCCGTTCCAATCAGTGGTGGTGGTCATCAACTTATCTATACCAATGAATTTTATTACATTGGGCATTTTTCTAAATTTGTAAAACCAGACGCAAAAAGAATCGCGAGCAGTTCGAGTCGAAGTCAACTTTTGACGACAGCGTTTAGAAATGTTGATGGTACTGTGGCCGTAATCGTCATGAATTCAAGTGAAAAAGAAGCCAACTATTCTCTTTGGTTTCAAGGAAAAGCGGCCAAATTAAAAGCTCTTCCACATTCGATATCGACCTTGATATTTAAGGTCGATTGTTAATACTTGGGCTTCATCGAAAAAATCCCTTCAAGAACGCGATATCGAAAGGACCCAGGAGTATTGGGAGAATTAATCAAAATAGAATTTGGAGGCTTTATGGCTAGCCCCCTGTTTCAGGGAGGGTTGCAGAAAGTAGCTAGTAAATAAACTTTGTCACCATAGAGAATAAGTTACAAACAAAGCCTATTTATCCGAAAAAACAAGCGGGGCGAGGCAGGATGCAGCCATGAAGAACCTGATAGACCCTCAAGAATTGGCTATTTTAAAGAGTAAACCAGCGACATGTGAGTGTATTGTAGATTTTTTGATCGCCACCCAAAAGTGGACGCAGGCTATATTTGTAAGATCGCTGGTATTCCGGCCGGGAACTTTTACGTCTGGCGGGCCAGGAAACAAAAATTTCCAGCTGAGGCAACCAATGCAAGCGCTTTAACCCCTGACGGTGGTGCAATACCCGTAGGTGCTGGCAAAAGAAAGTAGTTAGCGGAGGACAAAGTCATTTTGCTGCTTGAGTATAGCTGAATAGTCTTTTTTCAGGCTAGTCAGCCGATACATAATGTTTAGCTAGCAGCAATTTGCTGAAAATTTCTATTTGGTCTTCATAATTACCTCGGCATATCAAAAAGCTTATTGATAAAAGTGCGTTGGCCTACATTCTCGTCTGCTTCAAAAAGAATCATTAGTTCTTCACTAAAGGCGGAGTTCTTGAGTTCATCATGGCTACGGTCGGGCTCATCATCATTTTTACAGCCACTTTCAAAAAACGGAATCCCATTTTGATAGCTAGAAACTCGAAATTCATATTTTGCACCTGGAGTGTGACTTCCCAGTTTGGCTCTCGCTCTTGAAGGCGAAGCAACTGTGCGTCGTCTCGGAGATCAGCATTTTTGATATCACTTTTAGAGTGCCTGTGCTAAATTGGGATTAGTGGTATTCGATATTAATCCAAAATCCCGACCGATATCTCTTAACCCATCGGATACATTATGTTGATAGCTAGGAATGGTCGAAGCAAACGTGAAGATAATGGAGAGCCCAAAAGCGAGAAAAACCATTTGTATTGATATAGGAAAATGCCTCTTACCTGAAATGACCCCACTGATTCCTTCCGTGTTCCTTTTTATTCTTCGTACTCCACTTTTTAGATCGGAGACCCCGGAAAGCAACTTTAGCAATTTGGAGATAAACAAATAGAACTGACAACAACTCATCATTGAGAACCACTCTTTTTCAGGTAAAATTTGCGATCGATTACGACTTAGAACAGCGATCTGCTTTGGATCAGGCCGACTATCAACAGTATATTCTGCAAAAGTCCAACCCAGCGTCGCTACAATTCCAAGTTTGTGACGATAAAGGTGGATGTATTCCGATTGCTCATCAAAAATTTGAGCCAAACGAAGTCGTTCTTTCATAAATTTGGAACTCCAACCCCGACGTAAAAACTGACGGTTGGCCGCCAAAACCAAAAAGCAAAATCAGATTACGCTAATCCGACCCTTTTGATATCACTGTTGCAACTGCCATTTTTTCTTGTCGAAGTTGACTCAAAGGCTTTTGGCCTAAGGCTTGCTATTTTAATTATTTAATTGAAAGAACCCCCCAAAAGGAGGACTAAATATGTCTAATTTATTTACACCGAGAGGCCAATTTACTAGGTACTCAAAATGGCAAATTTTGAGAGGCATTCTGGCCTGCAGTAGTATTTTGATGAGTTTAGTCGCTACCGGCGCAGTTAAAAGTCCTTCTGGATATAAAGAGAGTAACGGGGAGATTCATCCGGCTCAACTGATTGCTATTATCGAAACTGATAAGCGCCTTGTTTTGATCGACGAATATCCGAATGGCAAAACGGACGAAAACGGAAATGCTGAACTCAACCAAAGGGCCTTAGTCTTTGATCGAAAGGCAAAGGTTTGGACGGTGGTCGAACCGGTCAAATTTTTTGGTGGTGGTGATGGAGTTAAAGGCGACTGGTCGTTTTCAGCTAAAATCGAAGGTCTACCCATTCCCAAAAGTTCCCAAAAAGTAAATCTCCGATTTTCAGTGGCCGCCGACAAACTTGGTCTTGATGCTCAGACCAGCAGCGTTGCCAAAACCAAAATAGAACAAGACGGAAAAAAGACCAACGAAGTAGTTCTCACCGTTTGGCGTGAAGGCGTCAGAGGTCCTATGCACGCTAGGCTTTGGCATTCCATCAAAGGAATGTACACTGGTGATCTCGACAAAAAATATATTGCTAAGTCAGACAGCCCACCTGAAATCACGCCTTACGTTGGAACAGGAAAAATGGGCAAAGCCTACGCGGATGCTATGAATGAAACTCGCAATGCCTTCGAACCACCCACAGCCCCTGACCAACTCCAAAAACCAAGTTTGAGCTCATCTAAAAAGAATTTGTCGCAAGAAACTGTTAAACCCCTTTCCTTAACTTACAAGAGCCAAGAAATTGAATGTAAAGACGGCGACAGTTGCAAAAAACAAAACAATGCCAATGGCCAACCTCAAGCTTACCGGGGAAACGGCAAAATTGCTCTTTCTGATATTGTTGATAAAGCACTCATATCAACCATCCGAGACCTCTTGGAACAAAGTGTTTTTAAAGATAAAATTGACGCCCTTATTAAGGACCTTGAACATTCCGCTGTGGGTGTAGACCGCGAAGAACTCAATACCCGTAACGATATATTTCTGCAATGGGCGATTGACGATGTAGTGACTGAATTTGTAGCGAAAAATCAAAATCAGTTGATTATGAGGGCCACCCAATCAGGATTCACAATGCTTAACGGGTTTAGCCGAAGTGCTTCCGCAGCGAAACCAAAAACCTACCGAACTAGTGATCAACTCTACCGGCAATTTTCTCCAAACCTTCAAGACATGTTTAGTAAACTGGCAGACCCAGAACCATCCGCCTTTTTTATGGACAAACTCATTCGTTTGGTGAACTACCAAGTGTCTAGCTATGTTAAGGCTCGAAGTTATCGTATCCGCTACCTCACTAAAAACAGCACCATCGCTGAAGACCAAAAGAAGGAAGTGAAAGCGACGAGGGTTCTCGAAGGCACCCAAGTCGATTCCTACATTAACGTCAGAGATCTTCAAGGCCCTGGAGGTAAAAAGGGAGACTCCAAAAACGACGGTACCGATTTGCTCCCGATTGATGTCATCATTCCTGACACTCCTTTTGAAGAAGCAGAAGCTCAATCCCCAAACAAAATGGATAAGTGGGTCAACGAACATAAAATAAAGGAAGGAGCCATTGAGTTCGGTAAACAAACTTTATTGTTTAATTTGCCGCTCATGTTTGTGACCCTTTCGCAGGTCGGCTTAGACTACGCCAAAAACCCTATGGCAATCACTCAGTTTATGGAAGGGCTCAAAGACCCTGCAACCCATGCTGGATTTATGGCCTTTATTGCTGCCAACCATAAATTCTCGAGATTTTGGCGCGAAATGACCAAACCGGGGATGCACTTTTTGGGTGGCTATTTGGGGATGGCGATGGGTATGACCATGTCGAGTTTGATCTCATCTTTTTGGCATGATGAAAATATTCAGAAATGCGCAAAGAGCTATATGCGAGATAAGGCTCCCTGCCAGTCGGCTTACAACACTTGGGTACTTACCGGTAAAATCAACGAACTCGCCCCTGCTATCGCGGGGCTGATTTCCACGGCTGTTGCCTCCGGTGTGGTCGGTTCTGGTTTGGCCAAGGCCAATAATGCTGTATGGGCTGGTGCCGCAGGCACTTGGAATGCAGTGAGCAACCGTGTAGCGCAGAGTCGCCTCAAAGTAAAACTGGGGGGAATGTACGTAATTCCTAAAGCGGCCGTTGAGGCAGGTAAAGTAAAAGAAATCTTGAGTTGGTTAAAAGTTGCAAAGGGCCTTGTTAATACCTCACTCGTGACCATTGGCGGCAATATAGTGTTCCTTGGTGTTGATCCTTTCATCTCACCACATATTGAGAGTGGCTTTCAAAAGATGAAGCAGTCCACTTTTGATCTAGGTCAATTCCTAGAACTCAGTGATTGGGGAGACATTGAAAATCTTGGCCGATTTAGGCTATTTGGAAATGTTAGAATGCCCCATGAAATGGCTGTAAAGACACTTAGTCAATCCTATTCAGCAATGAATGAGTCACTTGACACCTTTTTAGATGCGAACTTCGAGCCTACAGATCCAAGAGCTTGTTTTCCAAATGAAGAAGCGCCTCAAGGCACAGTCACTGTTACCCAAGCCAAGAACACTTGGAACGCCAGTTATGCGGGTCGAATAAATAGTAGTTGTTTCTTGTACTTTATGAAAGAAGATTCTAAATTTACAATTTATAGTAAACAACCGACCATAATTAAAATGAATGGCAAAGAGTATCCAATCTCTTTTGATCCGAAGAGCAAAAAAGGCACCAGCGCGGCAAGCGAAAAGCCAGCACCAGGCAAAGAAAATGACGAGGCCGCAGAAACGATGTCCGTCGAAACGGCCATGCCAGGCCATTTTGAAGTGGCTAACCGAAATCGAGAACTTAGAATTTCGTATTGCTATGATGGCGCTGGTCCAAAACTCTTAGAAGCGAGTTTGCCTGTGGGTGAAAACATTTTGGCAAATCCGCTCTTTAAAAATTTAAAATCATGTATGATCAATACCAATCCTAACTACTGGATTTCTAAATATTCTGAAACTCAAAAAAGCTGGAGGGATACGCTTTTAAGTGAAGTCACTAATGCGGCCACTCAGTGGAGCGCCACCGTTGGTGATTTCTGGAAAATGATCAATGCTACTTATTCCTACTATGGCGACATTATCGAGTGGATATGGTTTTACCGCTTTATGAAAACCACGATCAACGACTCTGACATCAAAGGCTTTATTGATATTTTACCCCCAGAAAAAGAAGATTGGAAAAAGTGGGCTCTTGATATTGAAAGCTACGTAAAATCAACTTTGAAAAAATCTGACATGGATAAAGAAACATTCTTAAAACTCGCTAGAGAGCGTATCATCTATCATTTTATGTCTCGTGCTCGTCAAACTGAACTATTAAAGTCGTTTGAAGATAGTGAATCCCCAGAAGGAGCAGCGGATCCGCTGGCCGAACCCACCATGGAAGAACAAAAACTATTTCCTAACCATGTCGGAGATTTTGCTGTGGCCAAGCTCAACGACTATTTGGCGGCCTCATTAGCGTGTGGTCCGAGTCCGTCTGATCCAAAACGATATTCTGTCGCTCAAACACTCTTTGGCTGGTTACCTTTTGAATCAATCGCTAAATTTTTTCCGCAAACGTTTTCCACGTCGAAGCTGACAAAATCCGAATCTGCCAATATTGAGATCGTGCCCGGATTAAAATTCAATTTTCTTCCACCGCGAATTACAACGAGTGATGAGGCCTGCAATAGTGACAATTGGGCTAAACAAGGCAAGCCAACTGTTGCTAAAGTAAACACAGAAACAAAGGACAGCCGTTTTCCTGTGGCCAGCATTGCCGAAACGGTTCTGGAGACTCTAACCGATCTTGTGGAAGGAAAAACTTGGGATCAAAAAAAGAAGGAGATTACTGAGCCAACCACCAAAAGCAAGAACAAGGGCAAAAATAGTTGGGAAGACAAGTCCGCTCTCATTTATGGGCAAATCATTACCATTCGTGGCAAAGAGTATCGAGGCATTTTTGACTACCTATTAGAAAATGCCGACAATTTAATTGCTAATCCAAATAATCCCGTGAGCAGTAACTTTGAATATTGGTGGCAACAAAATGTATCCATACCTCTTCGAGACCCACAGCATGGACTATGGAAAGATGTGAGCATGAATTACGAAAATCTTATTAATAACCATTTATGGCCAGTCCTTACTAATAACGAAGCTGAACTTACGTGGTTTGAAAGCGGTAAACTTGAGGTCCGAGAGTTAGGCGATAAAGTTCTCGAAATGATACACAACTATCACAACCCCGGTGAAATTTATGAAGCTAACGCTGACATTGCAGATGACAAAAAAGTTGATCTTTATAGTACTAGCTTTGTACAAGCTCACGGAGTCATAAACTCGATGATCATCGAGCAAATTACTTACATTAGAACCTTACGAAAAATCATCGAACGCTTGGGTCGACTTCCCACCCCTGAGAATACGACTCTGCTAGAAGACCTTGCGGTGGCTGAACGTCAAATCCTAGGATCAATCAGTGACTTTAAAGTGAACGTCAAAACACTAGACATCACAGAGATGAAGGAGAAAATAGATAAATTCAAAGAATCCTATCAGTTACTACTAATCGCTGGCTTGAAACTAAACCTCTTTCCTCAAAGCAGTGGCGGTGACATCAATGTCCAGATCATTCAAAAGCGTCGAGCCGCAATTCTAAGTATGGTAGAGCGCATTTTCGGGCAAATGGAAAAGATATTGGCAGAAGTATCAGAGTACAAAAACTATACGACAGCCCTCAGTCCCGATCAGGAGCAAAATAAGGGTACTAGAAAGGAAAAACCAGCCCTTAAGCCACACAGCCCTACGGCACGGTTTTAGCATAACAAGTAAATTGAACACACAAATTAAACAAAAACAGTTTTAAACTAAATAACTAAAAACAGTTTTAAACTAAAAAAAACCAGTTTCTTTAAAGGAGGAACACATGAAATTAAGTTTAGTCCTAGCAATGACTCTATCTGCGGCTGTCGCTTTTGGTGCGGCAAAACCAGAAGGCAAGGGAAAGGGAAAAGACCGAGTTGATACGACTACTGAAAAAGGCCGTGAGCAACTTAAGGAAGATAGCAAGAAAATAGAGAAAGCAAAAACTATTGTCGAAAAAGGTATGAAAAATACTGAGCTTGCTGAAGACGGTGGAGTAACAGCTAAAGAAATAGCAATTTTAAAAAAATGGGGAGCAAGAGGAAAAAGTGGAGACAAAGGTGGTACTCCAGAAGAGCGTGCAAGAGCCGCGGTGAACGGAATTGTAGAAGCAGCCGAACAACCAGGTGTTGACCAATCTGACGTAGCCGCCCATAAAGTATTCGAAGAAATCAGTAGAGATGGCGGCCCTAATGCTGCAGGTAATGCAATCAGGATACTTGCAGAACGTCTTACTCCAAAGGACGGAGATCCTGAGGCAAAGAAAGAACAAATTATAGGAAGTTGCGAAAAATAGTCTCATGTGACTGTTGGATGATGATTCTCATTTAGAAGAGCGGAGTTTAAAGACTTCGCTCTTTTTTTATGTAATGACTTTGTCTCAAACCCAGTGTTAAAAATCTACCTGTAGACCATATCAATTATTTCACTGATCAAGATTGTATTTTGCCATCCGAATTAAACTGTAAAAATGTTTTACCCTTATTTTGAAATCGGCTGCAATAATTGTCGCTTCGTCTATATGAAAGGCTTAGCACCCAATCCTCCTGGGGTCTTCTACAAAGTATTGTCGAAGGAACTTTAAGCGACGTTCAAAGAAGGTCCATTGAGCTTTATGCACCTGGATTGAAAGATATGATCCAAAAATCCCAAACGGTAAAACGCTTTCAGTTGATAACTCTCTACGGTGACAAACAAAAAACAAAGAGTCTCAATGATTTTTACATTGTCGCTGAGGCTCCCCTTGAAACCAAAAAAAAATCCTTCTGGCACCGCCTGCTCAGCCCAGGAAGGCCTAAGGTCGATCCCAACGACACAGGAATACCTTACCTCGATGCCGTTCAGTTCAGTCAAACCTTATTGGAACGTCCTGCAAGCATGAGACTAGAAATCATTGAGAAGCAAGTAAAAACCCTGCATGCGCTCTCTCAACTTGAACTGTACACGACACTCACAGCGATTCCTGGAGATCTTCAGTTTGCGGCTTACAAATTTTTGGAACCAAAACTAGTGGGGAGAGTTGATTTTTATTCATTGAACTTTCTCAGGAAAGCCGCTGATGTTGATTCTGAAAATGGACTTGAAGTGACCGCAGTCAATCCAAACATTATTCTCCATGATATTCGTAAGACGGGAGACCATTTTAATGTGTTCCAAACCTATTTTCTTTTAAGATCCCTACATTTAAAACCGAATGAAATATACCCAACATTGTCCGGACTGCGAATTTCGCATGATGAGCTGACTGAGTTCGTAAACCATGAGGGCCGACAAACGGCCATTTCTGATTTACTCAGCCTCACGAGTATTTTTGTGAAAAGCAGTCCCAATTTAGAAATAATCGAAAGGGGACGCCGAATACTGAAATCAAAGTTTAGAGCTAAAGCGACCGCCGAACAAATTGATAACCTAACAAATTCCATCAGCGTTGCCTTACTGGATAGAACAATCGAGACCTTATCAATAAGTAATTCGCCATTTGCCTATCAACAATCTTTTGATAGAGCATACTCAAAGGGGAAGACACCTGATTTTCGGTCTTATAGCGATCAGATACTTTTTTAATAAAAGGAAATAAAGTGCGGAATTCGACTTCACACTCAGAACGAACATCGCCTTCATGTTTAAAGGTATCAAGATCCCCATTGGCGAGAAGCAGTCGTTCCACTTCAAAGGCTCGCATGGCTGAAAACTTCAGATTGATTGAATTGAACGACGCCAGCCGCAGGGCCCTAGGCTATCAGTTGTTAGTTTTTATCTTGCTTGGCACCGCTAAGGCGACAGCAAGCTCATCAGAGCTATCGCTCAAAGTGAGCGACGTGCCATGCGTAGATCTGAAACTACGCGAGATTCTTCCCGAACCAGAGGTGAACTCCAAAGCGGTCGTGATTATTGTCCACGGCATTCAAGAATCTGGATATCGATACCTTGATTTGGCTCATTTTTTCGTAGCACATAACTTTTCAGTTTGGATTCCAGACCTCAGAGGCCATGGCAGTTCCGGAGGAGAATGAGTCTACGTTGAGAACTTCAGCAACTATGTCGATGACCTGGAATCGGTTCTCTTTAAAGCGCATCAGCGATTCACAAACCACAAAATATTTTTGTTTGCCCATAGCATGGGTGGTTTAATTGCTTACCTTCACGAGACGAGCTCATCTTACTTTAATTATGTTGATGGTTACATACTGTCCTCTCCGGCCTTGAAGATCCAGATGAGCTGGGAAAATAGAATTAAAAATGCAATGGCCTCGCTTCCATTAATAAACGATGCCGTAAAACATGTTTCAATCGATCCAGGAATAAACTACAAAGATTTAGTCACTGATTCTCAAGTATTGGCTGAGCTCGAAGAGGCGGCGAAAGCGAATCGACCTTTAATCGAACCAAAAATTACAGTCTGCCTGGGTACAGAATTATATCGAGCGACACGCTTCAAGGTATACCAGCAAAGCCTAGAGTTCATTGAGCAAATACTAGGTCGGTAAACGCCAGAAAATCTGGTGCCTCGGCCTTATCGGCCCTGTTCGCTAAAGCACTCATGGTTGCTCCCCAGCAGAGCCACTGTCCTCTTTGGCGCCAAATGCAAGGTATCAAATAAAAATGGTTGGTCAAAAATATTCGTGGGCTAATTCTGGGACGGGTAATTTCCCAAGCTT
>CAZYOE010000161.1:0-9959 GCA_964648725.1 uncultured Pseudobdellovibrionaceae bacterium
AATAATTTTTTTGATTTAAATTTTAGGGCTATTTACCGAACAGACCCTAAATAGTCACGATCACCCTGCCCTTGAATCATTGGCCATTTCTTAAAAGCTCTTGCCGCTTTATCTACCTCAACACCCGCATGACCGGATAACAATTTTCCATCGGGCTTAACTGGATTTATGCCTGTGATTTTACCGAAATGAGCACCGGCCTTGGCAAGGGTATGAACACCAAACGCAGGAGAAAATAGAATAAGCGCAGCGATATCTTCAGGATACTTAACAGCTAACCAAGTTGATAGCAAAGCTCCCGTAGAGTGACCCACCAAGATTACTTTCTTACCTAACTTTTTTGCCAATAAAAATTCTTCTTCGGCCTCTTCTTGCCATTTCTGCCACTGAATCTCTTTTTTTAAAACATTTTTATTGGCTTCACGATGCCCTGAAAGCCTAGTCATCATAGTGTTCATCAACTTCTCGACAAAAATATCCGCGATGGACTCCAACGCTTCGGGTGAGTTGTAAAGTCCATGAATCATCGTCGCAACTAATGGCGTAGCTTTTCCCGGAACGGAGCCCCAAAAAAACCTTCTCTGATGTTCCTTGGGAACACCTAAATTATCTTCATTAGAAGACCATCGTTCGACTGCAGTCGTTATCTGATGTTCTTGATCGACCTGAGTGTGCGGTACTTCTTTGTAAATGATATCAGACTCCGGTTGCTGTATAGGCATGGAACTATGTAGCTCTGTATTGAGACTTTCAAAACAATCATTAGCAAAAAAGTATGTCAGCGACATTCTCGCTCAGGATATTGATGGAATACATGCTGCAGGCAAAGGAAATAATGCTTTGAAAAAGCCCTGTACCCTGCTTACATTTTTATATGAAATTAAGCATTCTCGTTCCGGGCAGAAAATTATCAATCCCTTGGTGTTTCGTTATCGGGGGCCAAATGTGAATGAAAAGCCAAAGGAATTGAAATTCGAGAAACCCGAGGACCGAGAGAGCTTAAACGATTTGATGAAATATGTTTTAGAGCCCGGTGTTGAATCAACCACTCCCAGTCTGATTCAGCTTGAAAACAGGTAGAGTGTTAGCGGAAAGATTTTTGAAGCTGTAAAATCGGATCAATTGATAATAAGGCATCAATGAGAATTTCGAGTTCCAATAATAATGGTGGATTTGATGCCAGGGGCGGTTGAGGCAGCAGCAGGCCGATACCTCAACCCTATCGTTCTAACTAAGTTTTGTTGGTCAATTTAATAAGATAAGATAGAGTCTTGAATTTGACCGCTATTTTATAAATCCTACTTTTCTATGTAATTAAATCAAGACAACTGCTTAAACAATAGCGAGAGAGAACAGTGTAGATTAACTGTGACTCTATTTATTCTAATAGGCAAATTAGGATATCGATCCGATGGCTTTTGCACTCGTGGCTTGTTAGGTCCCTTCGGCTGTGAAGATTTTTCGGATTTTTTGTAGTTCTCAGATTTTGAACCATAGAGCTGATCCTGAAGACTTGCGATCTGATCAGCAATAATCAACTCTAATTATTCTGGTTGTACCTCTTGGCCTCGAAGAGAATAATTTTCTTTTACAAGACGACTGAGTTCATCTTCGATAATTTCACTACGTTGAATGAGCTGCGCCTTTCGGTCATGAACTCCTTAAAAAGTAACAAATTTTTAAGTACAAAATTGGATAGAGAGGGGGGGGTATCTTTGCCCAAAAAGTGGATCATAGTGACAAAACCCGACATATTACGATGTTGTACTTAAATATACGTAATTCGAGTATGGAACAAGTTGTGCAGACATGCACGTAGTCTCTAATTTTTAAACAAGGAGAAATCAATGTCTATGAGTAAATGATATTTATTTAGTGCCGTTCTTATAACACCATTTTTAACAAGTATTGCACTGACGGTCCATGCTGAAGATGCAAAGGTGCTTAGTTCAGGAACTGAAGTCACCGAATCTACCTACCAAGCTGCCCGCTATGATACCGCACAAAATTCAACCTCCAACTGTTATCCAGAAAAAAAAGATAGTGGAGGCAATGTTTATGTTTATAGATTAACCTTTTTTGGAGAAGGTAGTTATTCAACTCCCTTCCATTACTTCAAAACGGCGTTTTGAAGTAATGGAAGGGAGTTGGAGGGACGAAGTAATTAAAACAAAGGATTCGGTTCCCAGTCTGAAAAATATTATGCATGATGGTGACCTTAATGATTGTAAGGAAAAACAGAATCTCTTAGCTACTTATGGTCATATAGAGTTTCCATTTGAATTTATAAAGATCACAACAGACCGAATAGAAGATCAAAAATAGAAAATGAATTTCAGACGTCACGGGGCCATTTTAATACTTCTATTAACTCTGACTCTTGATGTCTGTTTTGCAAACGAAAGTCTTGAGAATTTAGCTTATGCCTTCCTCAGGCACGAGGGAGCTATAACAAAGATTGCTTTTGAATTCCTCTTTGCGAAAAACTGCCAAATGCGCTTCCCCTATTTCGATATGAAGTACTCCCGTTCTGAGTTTAATGATAAATGTGAAAGGGCCAGTTCTGTTCTCTATGACTTGCTGGATTTGGAAGGTCAAGAATTTCCCGTAGTCTTTAAGAATCGTCTTTTGACTTTATCGACGGATCCTAGAGTTGTCGACTACCTGAAGGATTTAAATTTCAAACTCTTGAAGATTTACGTCGGTGCTGAGCCCAGTTTGTCACTGATGAACTTTACTTTACATTATACAAGTTCCAGAGAAGAAGCTATGGAATGGATGGCGGTGATTTTTCAGGGTACAGGGTTCAACTCGATTCATATAGAATGGCTCAAAGAACAAAAGAAAAAGGATCCTAAGGCTCGGATATTTTTTGAAATCATAGATCAAGTTCTGAATTCACTCTCAATGGTGAAAAGTATTTCTGCTTCCGATATGCCATTTTTATTTTCTGATGAGATTAATTCTTCATTATTGACCTCTCAAAGTTTGTTTAAGTTTTATCGTTTTTTTGTACCATCCTATCTGAGTCAAATGTTGATTCAACGTAATGTGCCAAAAGATCTTTCAATCATGGTAGCTAACGATGTTAATTGGATTTATGAACTCATAAGTTACAATAAGCAAATGGACCTAAATTTTTCGGGGGTTAATTTTTCACCTAATTCCTATGCAACAAGTGATATCCTCACAGGATTTATGGGGGCTTTGTATGGAGCAAATGAAATACTTGATGCCGATGTTCTATTCAATCTACGAAAGAGAGTTAATACTTTGGCATATTTCGGACTTCATGATTTCTTTAAAATTATCAACTCCCTTAAAGACTAAGATTAAGATAGATAAAGCGGAAAGTGGCTCTCTCAGCTCCCGCCAATTGCCGATCACAAAGGACGTTGAGTGATTCGAATTAGAAATTTTCACCAATTTGCTGCCACCCAAACATTATGTATCAGGTGGCGAGTCTGAAAAAAGGATATTCAGGTAGTCCTGAGACTTCCAATGGTTGCTTGCGTCTTTGTTATCGATGTTGTTCGCGCAAGCACTAGATCCACAAATTTACACTAGAAAAAAGTCTTTCCTTTCACCATGTTCTTGACCATCACTTTATAGGTTTGTCCAGCTTGAAGTAAAACACCGCTCTCTTCGTGATCAATCAAGATGCCTTTTAGCTCGTGAGAATTAAAATATAAATCTCGATGGCCGCCCCATTCACCCCGTCGTCGAATGTGAACCTGTCGGCTTCAATCACGGAAATTCGGCAATAACACCAAAATCGTAAGCTCAGGTGAAAATGTTGGTATAGAAGGAGAGTTATGCCACGTATTATTTGAAACAATCGAAAAAAATTATCCTTAAAAACTGCACTTAAAACTTGATTATTGATACCTGCCTGCCTCAGAGTTTCTGAGGCGCCAACGTCGTCATTCTGGTGTTTAACAAAAGCATCGTTTGGGCTGGTAGAACCTTGGTGGTTGGTGCCCAATGTTGGCCATTGTCAAAGAGTTTACCTGTTGGCAGAAAAAGACCGAGTCTCATATTCAATTCAATCTGTGACATCTGAATGGCGAACTGTGATATCAGAATTAATCGAAGACAAGGGAGTTAGTTTGATATCCATAAAATAGTAGTCTGAATCATTGAACCGATTGAAACGGTCCAAGAAACTCGTTGCTACTGAAGATCGATCTGTGACCACAGATCGAATTCCTCTCAGGTTTCGAATTTTCAAAGGCGCATCTAATAATTTTTCAAGAATTTCTAAACTGATTTGCCACGGATCAAACCCAACTAAGCGCCAAGTAAGCTGCTGATTATACGTGGCCCAATAAACCAAATTGATAAAGTAAGACTGGGGAAACGTCTCTTTAAGTCGGCGCGCATTTTGCCAAATGAATTGGTAACAGGATCTTTTGATATGGGCACGATACTCTGACGATCCTCGATACTCACTGCGGCTGGATTCGGCACATTTAAAGTAATCGCTTCCGAGAATTTGACCAAACGAAAGCTTTATTGACTGCGAACCATCCGTCAAAATATCACCCTTCTTACTGATGCGCCCATCCTGTTGGTCCTTCTGGAGGGCAAAGGCTACAAGGTCATCCTTGAAATCTAAGGCTAGAGCTAAATTCATCTGCCGTTCGAAATCATTAGTATCTTCTAAATAACTTTGAAAACTTGATTCTAAAAACAATATTTGTTTATAACTGATTTTTGGACGCCTAATCCACTCAGCCTCATGCATTAGTATGGATTGTTGTTCAACCTCATTTAAATCATAGAACTCCGGAATTAAAAATGTAGTCATTGTTTCAGGATCTGTTAAAGCGAATATTGTTAAATCATCTTCTTTTTGATCTGTCTCTTGACGATAAATGGAAATCAGTTCAGACCGTTTTTTGGAGGTCAGCCAATCCCGATCAATATCGTAATATCTACGGTTGCCAAAGTTGGCAAGGCTGGTTAAAATCTTTGAACGATCATACAAGGAAATGAACTGTATTTCATTGCTCCAAAGATTCATGAGTTTTTGCAAACCAGGAACGTCTTTTTTTCCACGCTGAACAGTCAGCTCGTCGGGTGCAGAAATTTTTATTCCTGCAGTCTTAAAGGTCATTATGTGTCCTGTTTTTTTGATTCCTCCCGCTCCATTTCCAGTGAATTGGCCGAAGGCAAAATCAAGCAACAGCAATGATCCTATAAACGTCAATGCCAAACTATTTAATATCAAGGCCACTGAGTCCTCCTTGTTCGCCCGTGATCAAATGTTGTTGAACCGGAGATTGAGATGAATTTCTTGTTGATTTCTTTATGTTTTTTGAAAGTGGAAAAAAACCTATTGTTAACTGATAGACAGCATCTAAGTGCCCTGGATCCTGCAATTTTCGGGCGAATTCTTCAAGTAACGTGGCAAAGCGAGCTTGAAATTCTGGAATCCGTTGTGAGTCAATGGCCACCGTCAGCGAACCATGAAAACGCTGAACGAACGTTACATCTTCAACTGCTTTTACGTTTAACTGCGCTAATTCCTTTTGAAGCTGAATCTTAACGGAATTTGTGACTTCCAAATCAAACCAATTACCTTGTTCGACTTTTAAGACCAATTTTTCACCAGACAGTTCAATGAATCCAATTCGTTTCAATCTCTCCAAGCAGGTTCGAATCCTGGTGCTATGCAAATTCAACAATTTTGCCAAGGAGTCTACAGTTATTTCGAAATCTTTAAGCTTAAAGGCTTCGAGAATTGCCAGATGGGGCCACTCCGAAATCATCTTAAACTGGTCATCCTGCAATCGAGCCTTGGCTCGTTCCTCAGAATTAGCTTCTGATTGCTGCTGAACACCAAGGAATTTATTAATGGTTAAAGGAGTCATCCCCATTTCTCCTCCCAAACGAATCAAAGAACGGATGGAGAAGTTGCGCTCGCCCTTCATAAACTTTGTCAGATAAGATTGATCGACGTCCAATTTCTTAGCGAATGCTCGCAATGAATAACTGCTATTCTTCCTTTGAAATTCGCTGAAGTGCTCACGCAAAGCTTCTCTGAAGTTGTCATTGGCATTGGCCTTTTGGGCCTTGGTGGGCAATGAACTTTGGGCGCCAGATAAACCTTGTCTTGGCCATGGAGAGTTCGAGTATTCTTTCATAAGGGCCAGTTTTAGCAAAAATACCGCGACATGTCAACTATTTGTCCTTATGTTGAGGACTATTTTTCTTTAAAAGTTGATTTAATGGAGTATCCGATTGGGCATCCAGCAGAAAGGCCTTTAGCGCCATTAAGGTTTTGATCTGGTGTGAGTACTTCGATAGATAGGCCCATCCGCTCAGATTGGTAATTTTGGGCTCGACAATAGCAAACGTAATCTCAATACATTTTGGGTCGGTCGCAACGGTAATTTCTGAGTAAAAACTGCCAAACTCCCGATGACTAAGACTCCAATCATTTGGGGGCCGACGTAATGCATTGAGCAACCCTGGGTTCGTTCTGCGCCAATAAATAGCCATACGTTTGCCATATGAACTAAACGGCTCATGGGGCCCTGGTATTAGGGAATTCTTATCCTGCAGGTTCACTCCTTCAATGATAACAGTTTGAATTTCCCGTTCATCGAATTGCGAACGAGAGTAGGTCGTTCGATAACAGACTAAGCCATTGATTGCATTAGAGTTATAAGCCTCAGCTTGGTTTGTTAAAAAAATCACCAGAGCTGGCAAAAATAATCTCAGTTTCATTCCAACATCAAACATAAAGCGACCTCAAACGAAAAAGTTTCTCCCCCCTCTATTTGTTGGGCTTTTATAAACTAAAAATATTTATTCCTCTATTTTTTTAGCCATAATCTGAGGACATTTTAGTGGATTTGTCCAACTTAGATTTTAAGTCCTGTCTGAAACCTAAAGCTATGGAGGGGCCTTATGGACATCATTTCTAAAATCATTAATTTGTTGGGGAGTGATTTCCTCCTCGAATTTAAAAATCAGCTTCGAGGAACAATCTTCGCGATATGTATAAAAATCTCCGCATGAGTAGCTCCCATAAGTTCAGAGGCGTTTGCTTGTACCATTCTAAAAACAGCATTAAGCCCATCAAAAGTCAGAGGAGGCTCGGAATCGACGGAATAAGTTAGTGTTATAAAGATGAGTTAAATACTGATCGGTGTCGCCATCCCAAAATGAATTTGACTGCGAGAGCAGACTCCCTTGCAAGTCATTTGTGACTGGCTTTTGGCAGGAGCTGAGAGAGCCACTTTCCGCTTTATTTGCCTTAGTCTTGAAAAGCGTGACGCGTTGGAAGCTTCAAACGTTTTAAGACCCCTCGCCCATTAACCAATAGAGCATTGAGGTCTGGGGTCAATTAAATCTTTGAATCTTCCATCTCAGCGAGACCATTGATGGCCGTTCCGAAGTTGCCATCCGAACTCATTTTCCCAGGACTTCGAGAAGCCCCCGGGCCCAAGCACAACCTTACGTAAAGATGTGATTTAGGGTGAGCCAAAAAGTAGGCCTCAGCATCTCCATCTGTCGCGCCGTGGTCTTCTTTGTAAATGAAGTTGGTATCAAAACTTCATTGAACTTTTTGTGCTTTCATAATTTTAAACGAAATGTCAGAAACACTATTACTGCCCTCTGCGCAAGTCGAATAAACCGAGACACCTGTTGGGAGATTGACACCCTTATCCTCTTGGGTTTGGTCATCGCGATAATTAAAGCTTTAAGGCTTGTTAAGGGTGCCCAGCTCTTGCGCCATATATTTGCTTATCTCATTTCCCTTTACTTTTAAGTAAAAGTAATTCTCCCTATCATAAATCGAAACGTAGTTTTCGGGCCCACCCAGTGGAGCGTAATTATAAATTTTGATTTCTCCTGAGTTGATTTTAACTTCAATCTGACTTGGAAAATCCCCAATTCCTTCCAACTCGCCCTCACCGAAGTGACCATGGAAAGTCTGCAACACATGAGCGAACGAGTGGGCGCAATCCTCCATCAAGCCAAAAACTATGCGGAGCAAAAAGGTTTGGACCCCTTTCCTTTGTTCTATGTTAATTCTGATCTGAAATGCCCCTAATTTTATTCTCAAAACGAAACACCCAATTGGCAACTTGCTTGAGTCCAACTTAGAAGGTACATTCAGCAGGCATGTCTAATAAAAGTACTCCGCCTCTTCAAAAAGCCGTCCTCGTAGGAATTCAACTGCCAAATATGACTTCGATTGAACTCGAGAGTTCATTGCAAGAGCTCACCCGACTCGTCACCACGCTTGGCTATCAAGTGGTCGGGAAAGTGACGCAGAAACGAAACTCCGAAAAGTCTGCTAATGTTCTTGGAGATGGCAAACTTCAAGAACTGTCCCACTGGACCGGAGGCACTGGAAAAGTCGCTTCCATGGTCGAACACAAAAAATCCAAGGCCGCACTCAAATGGGAAAATGAAGAAGAACTCGATGAGATTCAAGACAACGAAATTATAGAAGACAAACCGACTCTGGATGATGACATCGAAGAGTCAGACATTGTCATCGTTGACTGTGAACTTTCACCTTCCCAAATCAGAAATCTAGAAAGTGCCTGTGGCGTTCCAGTTCTTGATCGGACCGGGGTGATTATCGAAATTTTCAGCCGACATGCCAGAACCAAGGCGGCTCGTCTGCAAGTTGAAATTGCGCGCCTCACTTACATTGCCCCTCGCTTACGCGAAAGCAATAGCGGTGGTGATCGTCAGGCCGGTGGAATTGGTGGAAAAGGATCTGGAGAAACCAGCCTTGAATTAGATAAACGAAAAATTCGTGATCGTATCAAAGAACTGAAAACGGAGCTGGCGGCCATCGGTAATGAGCATGAAGTGCGTCGTAATCGCCGCAATCAGGAGATTTGTGTGGCCCTTGTCGGCTATACTAATGCCGGCAAATCATCGCTGATGCGAGTACTCACTGGCAGTGATATCCTGGTGGCCGATAAACTCTTTGCCACACTCGATACGACCATCAGACCGCTCTATCCGGAGTCACGACCTAAAATTCTGATTTCTGATACGGTAGGTTTTATTAAAAAACTTCCCCATGATTTAGTGGCCTCTTTTAAATCAACACTCGATGAAGCCCTTCATGCTTCCCTTCTCCTTTATGTGGTGGACTCTGCGGATGTTTCATTTCGCTCCCAACTAGAAGTGTCTAAAGGCGTATTAGGTGAAGTAGGCGCCACCGATGTTCCTCATCTCTTGGTTTTAAATAAGCGCGATAAACTAACCGACGAAGAACAGTCCAACCTTCTTAGAGAGTTTCCAGAAGCCATCATGATATCAACTCTCCGAAAAGAGGACCTTGCTCTTTTGCGCAGTAAGATTTTGAGTTATTTCGAAACTGATATGGTTGATGGCGATCTTTTTGTCCCTTATCAGGTGCAGGGAATTATCGGTGAAGTAAGAAATCGAGTACGGGTTATAGGTGAATCCTATGATGAGTTTGGCGTCACATTAAAAGTAAGAACCTATGCCGAAACCCTAGCGCGGCTGATGGAAAGAGTGAAGAAAAGCGATTCAAACGATCAAAGTGAGGACTAAGTCCAGGGAGATTGATCGTTGAGCAAATAGTTTAAAACAAAATCGACTCTAACCAGGTCCAGTTGGGGGGCGAAGCTTTGACACGATAGTCCCCTAACTTCAGAATTAAATCAGCCTCAAAAAAAGGATGCTCTTCTTATGCAAGTTTCACTGATTTTATTGATGAGTATGACGATAGCTAATCTTGCTTTGGCAGTTTCCGTAAAGATTAGCGTTCAAAGACCTCCTAAGGCCATGCAATTTATTAGTCACAAATATGAAAGTAACTTAGTACGAGATCTTAAGCTAAACTTGGCTCTACATCAATAACGGGGGCAGTCAGGACTTTTGTTATACTTGGTTAACTACAACTAAGGTAACGAAAGGAACCCCAAATGCCCCCTACAGGACACGAACCTATC
>CAZYOE010000162.1:0-9894 GCA_964648725.1 uncultured Pseudobdellovibrionaceae bacterium
ATAGTCCGTATGATCTTGAAAAGCGAGTGGCAGAACTCACTCTGAAGTTTAATATCAAAACCATACCTAGACCTGAGCACTGGGGCGGCTTTAGACTTCGCCCCCTTCGTATTGAGTTTTGGGAAGAAGGAAAGGCGCGTTTGCACCGTCGCCGAGTTTTCAGTAAAGTAAATCATGGCTGGAGCATGGATTACCTTTTTCCATAAAACCGGCTCAGAAAGTGATGCCGAGTGAGTAAAGTGAAGTTTTCAAGCTATGAGGTTTTTGTCGTAGGCGTGCTAACCTTTTTGCAGTTTACGATCATTCTGGATTTTATGATTCTCTCGCCCCTAGGGGCCATCCTTATGCCAGCACTTCAAATCACTCCTTCGCAGTTTGGGATGGTCGTATCAGTCTATGCTTTCAGCGCAGGTATCTCCGGAGTCTTGGCCTCTGGATTTGCTGACCGCTTCGATCGCAAAAAAATTCTGTTGTTTTTTTATTGCGGTTTTCTGATCAGCACTTTGTTTTGTGCCCTTGCCCCTAATTTTCATGCATTGCTCATCGCTCGCATGATGACTGGCATTTTCGGCGGCGTCATTGGATCCATCGTTATGGCTATCACAACCGATCTTTTTCCACTCGAGGCTCGAGGGCGCGTGATGGGCTTTATTCAAACGGCCTTCGCTGCCAGTCAAATCCTGGGGCTTCCCTTGGGATTATTTTTAGCTAATCACTGGGGATGGCACTTTCCTTTTGTGCTGATTGTGGTGGTTGGTTTTTTTGCTGGCCTGTTTATTTTGAAGTTTTTGAAGCCCATCGATGCCCATCTCAGAAAACACCCTGATACCCATCCGCTGCATCACTTTATTGAAACCATCAAGAACCCCGTTTACCTAAAAGCTTTTGCTGCAGTGGCACTCCTCAGTACGGGTGGTTTTATGATTATGCCTTTTGCTAGTGCCTTTAGTGTGAATAACCTCAAAATTTCAATGGGTGATTTGCCGCTGGTTTATATGTCCACGGGCATAGTTTCGATCCTTACCGGCCCTTTCATTGGGCGTGCGAGCGATGCCTTTGGCAAATATAAAGTATTTTTATTTGGCTCTGCCATCAGCATTGTTATGGTGCTCATCTACACGAATTTGAATATGGTTCCATTGGCTGTCTTCATGGTTATTAATGCAGTTATGTTTATCGGTATCTCGATGCGGATGATTCCGTCTCAAGCCTTGATGTCCGCCGTTCCCAAGCCTTTAAGTCGGGGCGCTTTTATGTCGATCAGTTCTTCTATTCAACAGGTTTCCGGTGGTGTCGCTTCCGTTTTGGCAGGTATGATTGTGACCGCGGCCCCCTCTGGCCAGCTCGAACACTTTAATGTGATTGGCTACATTGTGGTGGGCACCACGGTTTGGACCGTCCTTTTGATGTACGGAATACATCGCCATATTCGTGAGAAATTAGACTAAGCAAAATTAGTAAAAAGTAGATGATTTTTTAAAGTCGCGGCTTTGTTCTTAAAGTCGCAAGGGCAATGCTACCGGCTCGGAGTGGAGTAAAATCTAGTTGACTGGAATTTACTCCATAGTAAAATCTAGTTGATTGGAATTTACTCCACACCACGCAGAGGTGCCTTTAACGGGGCGGAACTTATGGAATTTAAGCGATATCTGGCTGACCAAATTAAGAATGATCTTACCGCAAAAATGATTTTCTTAGGAGGTCCGCGGCAGGTAGGCAAAACCTTCTTAGCCAAACAGTTCGCTGCAAATGAAAACCAGTACCTCAACTGGGATCTCCCTGCAGATAAAAAAAAGATTTTGCACGACGAAATTGATATTAACTCAAAGCTCCTGATTTTAGATGAAGTTCATAAGTATAAAAACTGGCGTTCTTTAGTTAAAGGCTACTTTGACAAATACTTTCCAAGACTGAACTTTATTGTGACCGGTTCTGCTCGGCTTGATTATTTTAGAAAGGGGGGCGATTCGTTGGTTGGGCGATATCACTACCTTCGTCTGCATCCACTTTCTCTTAATGAAGTTAGCACCAAGCCAAATAAAAAAGATTTGCAGCGATTGCTCGATTTTGGAGGGTTCCCAGAACCTTTTCTGAAACAAAATAAAACTCATCATCAGCGTTGGCTTGTGGAAAGAGTGGCGCGGGTCGTTCAGCAAGACTTGCGCGATTTAGAAACAGTAAAAGATATTTCACAACTCGAAATCCTCGCGCACACCTTACCCTCGAAGGTTTGCTCACCACTCTCCGTCAAAAGCCTGCAAGAAGATCTTTCGGCA
The DNA here is from genome assembly GCA_964648725.1 of uncultured Pseudobdellovibrionaceae bacterium. Taxonomy (GTDB): domain Bacteria; phylum Bdellovibrionota; class Bdellovibrionia; order Bdellovibrionales; family Bdellovibrionaceae; genus CAUJGP01. The sequence continues at coordinate 2,277 of CAZYOE010000162.1, forward strand.
TCACCGACCACCATTGAACGTTGGATTCAGTTGTTAGAGCTGCTCTACTATTGTTATCGGGTATCCCCCTATGGACCACCCAAAATTAAGGCTGTGAAGAAAACCCAAAAACTATATTTGTGGGATTGGTCGGAGCTTGAAGATCCAGGGTCTCGTTTTGAAAACTTGGTTGCGAGCCAGCTTCTTAAGTTTTGCCATCATCAAGAAGACACTCAAGGTTTGAAAACGGAACTACGATATTTCAAAGATGTGGTCACCGAAAAAGAAATCGATTTTATCGTGCTCCAAAAAGGAAAACCGCTCTTTGCCGTTGAATGTAAAACGGGAGAAAAAACTTTGTCTTCATCCCTTGTTAAAAATGGAGCTCGTCTGAAAATTCCCAAACTCTACCAAGTTCATCAAGGGAGTAAAGACTATGGTTCAGAGGCAACCGGGCGAGTCTTGCCCTTTATGACCTTTTGCCAAGAGTTGGAAATGCCATAAAGGTAAAGGCTGGCATTATAAAATAGTTTCGTTGACCAAATTTTGATTGACCATTGACCAAATTTGGTCAATACTACGTAAGTATGCAAAAATTCTGGGAAAAACATGGTTGGGAAAACGAAGATCGCCACTTAAGAGCACTGGCCTTGGCTCCGTTTCAGCGTGCGTTTCCCAATCTTCCTGAAGGGCCAGGACTCTTTGTTATTAGAGGCCCAAGACAAGTTGGTAAGTCGAGTTGGTTAAAAACAATACTTAGGACATTGCCAGCGAAGGAAAGTTTTTATCTCTCCTGTGAAAATGTCGCTGATTATAAAGAACTTAATGAAGTACTTAAAAGTCTATCAGATCGTTCTGTGATTTTGCTGGATGAAATTTCATTCGTTGATCAATGGTGGAGAGCCATCAAGCACAAGCTCGACTCTGATGATAATGTCCGAATTATTTTAACCGGCTCCCATGCCTTCGATGTAAAGAGGGGAATGGATCAAATGCCGGGTCGGTGGGGCAATGGAGGGGAGTTCGAGCTATTGCCGATGGATTTTTTTGAGTTTCAAAAAATGCGCCAAATGGCTGGTTGGACATCGGCAGGTAGAGTCAGCGATCTTGAAGTTTTTTTTAAAGTTGGAGGATTCCCGAGTGCAGTCATTGAAGCCGGAGAATCAGGGAAGACCCCAGTTAAAGCGATGAACACCTATCGCCATTGGATCTTAGGAGATTTAATTAAGGCAGGGAAACAAGAACAGTTTGTTCGCGAGATTTTAGGTCAGCTTGCAATTACACAATGTTCAACTCTCAGTTTGCAGAAAGTAGCCCAAAGAACACAGATCGGTTCGCACAACACGGCACAGAACTACATCGAGCTTTTAGAGGCCTGCTTTGCATTGAAAACGCTCTATGCAATAGATTCCAATGACGGCTCCCCTCGATTTCGAAAAGAAAAAAAGTTTTATTTTCGAGATCCACTTATTTATTGGATTGCCATAGATTGGGCTCAGTTGGATGTACCATTAAATCATTTCGATCAAATCGCTGAGATGGTGGCACATGAACATCTGATTCGCCGTTATAAAAAAATTGGCTATTACTCTGATTCTAAGGGTGAGATTGATTTTTACGCTCACAAAAAATGGGCTATCGAAGTTAAATGGAAAGACATTCCCCAAGGACTCTCGGCCACCTATCGAAACCTCCTCTGTCCTCAAAAAATATTTTGGACAAAGGGAAGTTTTCTCAATGAATGGCCAGATTAATTTATAGCTCCTTCACAAAGCGATAGCCAGCGCCATGAACTGATTCGATCTTCCAGTCGCTATCATGAATCTTTTTGCGAATATGGCTGATATGGGTGTCGATGGTTCGGTCAAAGACATTGATGTCGCCGCCCCACACAGAATTGAGAAGTTGTCCTCGCGAAAGAACTTGTTCCCGACGTCTTGCAAAGAATAATAAAATTCTGAACTCCAAAGTTGTTAAAGCGACCGATTCCATACCGCCTTTTTTGTCAACGGTCACTCGTTGCTTGGAAACATCAAACGTTAAATCTCCAATGGTAAATACTTCGGACTCTGACTTGGTCTGCTGTTGCTCGCGGAGTCTGGCTTCCACTCTGAATCGAAATTCCTGAGGATGGAAGGGTTTAACAATATAATCGTCCGCTCCGGCAGAAAATCCCATCACTTTATCTTCGATCTGCTGTTTTCCAGTCAGCATGATCAATGGAATTTTTTTAGTATCGGGATCATTTTTTAAACTAGCACATAAAGTGAGGCCGTCGCCATCGGGTAAACCGAGATCAAGGATAATGATATCAAAGCGTTTCTGCTGAAGTGCTTTTTTAGCTTCATGAATCGATTGAGCTTTAGTGAGGTTGTATTGAAAACCCAATGCGTGCTCAATAGCTAATAATATTTCTTCGGAATCATCAATTGCTAAGACGTGATGCATGACTTTTCTTCACCTTTCTCGGTGTGATATAACGATTTAGGAAAGCTGAGTATCTGGGATATTGAATAGTCAGAGCCTTCTTAAATTTTTCGAGTTCCATATTTTCTTTTTTAATTGCTGCCTGCTCGAGTTTTTCACAAGTATCTTGCAGTAAGTTTAAACCTAAATAACCACAGGACGATTTTAATTGGTGGGCCACTTGTTCAATAGTGTTGAAGTTTGCATGATCCAAGGCATCGGTGAGCGTTAAGATCTTAGTTGGCGTGTTCTTCAGGAATAATCTGATAATTTCTTCAGTGGCTCTTTTTGAAGTGGCATCGGTTAACATCTTAAGATGTTTAGCTACAATCTCATCCGATCTTTTAGAAGAGGCTGATTTAGGAATCTTTGAACAATCTCGTCGTTGCCCTTCGTGCAACCAAGTTTGTAAGCAACGTTGTAAGTCTTTTATTTCAATGGGCTTAGCGATAAAATCATTCATCCCCGCCAGCCGGCATTGATCTCGGTTATGGGGAGAAATATTGGCTGACATTCCAATGATGGGTTTATCAAAGCCTGACTCGCGGAGCATGCGAGTGCATTCGTAGCCGTTAAGATGCGGCATCATACAGTCCATGAGGATAAAATCGAAATTCTCTGATTGAATTACTTTGCAAGCATTTTGACTTTGTTCTAGGAGTGTAACGAAATGCCCCATATTATTAAGAATGCCCTTAAGGACGCGACCGGAAAGTTCGTCGTCTTCGACGACTAAGATGCGATTCTTTTTAGGTTCATCTTTTGTGATAGCTCTATCAGAAGTCTGATTCATCATCGTTTCAAAGGGAATAGAAAACCAAAAAACCGACCCCTTCGGTTTACGAGTTTTGTATCCCACATTTCCCCCCATCAACTCAGCCAAGTCTCTCGAAATAGCGAGCCCCAATCCTGATCCATTGAGTTCTGTGCTATCTTCACTCAATTTTGAAAAACGAGTAAACAATTTTCTCTGTTGAGATTTTTTAACACCAATACCATTATCGATCACTTTGATAACAAGGCTTTTGGAATATTTCGACTGAAGAATTCTTAAATCAACATGGACTGTGCCTCCAGGACTATATTTGAGGGCATTACTCACAAAGTTAGCTAAAATTTGTCCATAGCGAGTGGGGTCGCCTTCAATAAACTTAGGGACATTTCGTAGAAAACTTAGTTTCAATTTTATTTTTTTCTGACTCGCAAAATTTTTAAATAGGTAGAGAGTTTTCTTGGTTTCATCTACAGGTGAAAATGCCACCTTATTAATAGTAAGCTTACTTTCTTCAATGGCCGCTAAATCTAATAGGTCGCTAATAGTTCGCAACAAACGAGAAGACGCCGTTCGCAGTACGTCGAAATGACTGTGTTGGCCTTCTGATAGTTGAGTTTCCTTTAGCAACTCTAAAGTTCCATAAATAGCATTGAGGGGAGTTCGCAACTCATGGCTTAAGTTTGCTAAGAATTGCATTTTCACTTTTGCGGCAGAGAGAGCTTGAGCCTGCGCGTTCATTAGTTCTTTTTCGGTGTTTTTAAACTGAGTGATATCCGTGTGGATGGCCGCAAAGCCCAATAACTGTTGTTGAGGGCCTTTGATAGGAGAAATCGACAAACGCGAGTGGTAGTCTTCGCCTGATTTTTTGCGATTGATAAGCTCGCCGGACCATTTTTGGCCCGACAATATGGTGCGCCACATTTGCTGGTAGAAATCTTTTGAGTGTTTGCCGCTTTTCCAGAGGCGCGGAGTTTGGCCAATGGCTTCTGCGGGAGTGTACCCAGTTACTTCTGTAAAGGTGGGATTCACATAGGTGATAACACCGTCCAAATTAGTGAGAACGATGCTTTCACCCGAAGACTCAACTGCCTGTAAAATCGGTCTTCGCGCTAATTCAAGTTCAAAGTCGTCGAAAATTTTGTAAATATATTTTTTGGTCCAGAAATGGTTCAAGTCATTTATGTTAACAGATTCCATACCAAAGAAATCGGCATGTACAGGAGGTGCTTTTGTTTCTGACTGAGGTTTATCAAGGATCATAACTATGGGGGTTTCCTCATCGAAATCTCTGAAGTCTGAAATAAATTGATGTACAGCTTTGGAAACCCCATCAGTACGGACGAAGACGCCAGAGTACTTTCGCAACATCGAAAGTTCCGTGAGGTTTTGAGTTAACGGAATTTCCCAGAATTGAATTGGAAAATCGCTAAACTCCTCGCCAAGGATTCGTGTAAAATTCTTGTTTGTGAAGTCAAAAAGTAAAGCATCCATATTAGTTGAGTAGTTTATACAATTAAGTAGGTAAAGCACTAGAAGCTTTAAGGGACCTAGCGTTGAGCTAAACCCCTTGATATATCTCACCTTAAGATTTTTTAATCACGGCCTTGTTGGATGAGTTCCAGGCCCAGTCAGCTTAGAAAAATCGTTGTAATCAACTTTGGCCATGGTTCTGACTCGAGAGTGCATGAGCTTTCCATCAGATCCGTAGAATCGTTGTTCGTCGTAGGAATGTTTGCCGACTTTGAAATTATAAAGTTCGATTTTTGTTCCGTCAGCATAGCCGGCTTCGCTGACTGATGAGCTCTCACTAATGCCAGGGTTTTCTCTGGTCATTACATACGCCGTGGTATTGCTGACTTTATAGTGGCCTCCATCGGTAGTGACTTCCGTTTCTACTAGGATTCCTGTGATCGGATCAAACTCAGTTTTAAGGGCTACTTTCTCTATAGCGACAGGAGTACCTCTTGAATTGATTAACCAAGCACTGCCTGAGAAGAAAGCCGTTTCGCTATGTCGAAAGTTTTTCTTAAAGCCTTTCATGAGGGTATTTTCTTTTTTATCACCAGCAAGAGAGGTGAGTTTGATATCGATTTCGCGACCTTTGCTATTATAAGGATCTTCCTTAAGGGTAATAAGGTTGCTGTCACTGGCGGTATTGGTCCAAACTCTTTCTCCGGTTCGGGAGTTGAGCTCCTTCAACTTATAGTCGTTGAATTCGCCCGCTGAATTTACAAAGCGAAGCACTTCCTGCATTGTGTTGGGTGCATTTGACTTAATGTAGACGACAAGTTTTTCAGTTCGCCGTTCCGCGAGATTTTTATAGGCGGGGTAATAATCCGTTTGCTTCCCAACCAAGTAGCTTTCTGAGCCGGAGGTATTAAGGTAGCAGCCATTTTTAGAAAACACTTGTCGACTCTCGAGGGGGCGGAATTCTGTAAAAGTTTCGTCATTTATTTGATAACGACCATCCCAAATTCCAAGCATATCCGTGAAGCTGCCACTGCATTGGGTTCGGTAGCATTGACTGTTTCCTGTGGCCCACTCGGCACAGTTTACTAAGTCTTTTTTTGCTTCACTCGCATCGACTCTTGAGCCTATATAAATAAGGATTATTGTAGAAAGTAAAAGTGCAAGTGAAAGTCTTTGGATTAATAAATGTTGTAAAAGCGTCGTGCTTCTCATAAGTCCCCCCCTTGGTACTTAAATCATCCTACAGCCTAAGAGTTGAGCACATATCAATAGCATGTTTAGTTTTCTCAACAAAATAAATTAAATTAAATTAGTTTAATTTGTTGTTGAGAGGGAATTTGCTTAACGTTATGGTTTTACTCAAACTCAAGATTACAGAAACCACCCGATGGATCTGGCCATTCTTGGGGAGAGTCAAAATCACGAGCGTGAAGATATAATCCCATTACATCAGTGCCGATATGTACCACCCACGTCTTTTTCATGACTTCGTTTCGCACGATCATAGTTCGTTCCTCAAATGAGGGAGTTCGTTCTTCAACGGGGCCCTTAGAGGGTGCTGAGGGAAAGTGTTTCGCTAGAAGTTGATCAAGTTGAAAGTTCGGCAAAAAACCATCAGTCTGACTAGCCACTAATCGATCCTTGAAACCATAGAAGTAAAAGCCAAGACCTGTCCTTGAATCTTTGGTTTCCTCCTTAATGTAGATTTCAAAATGCTCCTCATTGCCGCCATGTGCCTGGCCTCCACCAAATCCGCACCAGGCCTTGTATTTTGCGTCGATCACGGGGCCGATGATATTAGGAATTTTGCTGCCAGAGAGTATAAGAGCAATGACTTTTCGGGTTTCATCGGAGATGAGTCTATTTCTTTCGGTGTCAGAGAGATCATAGCCACTTCTCACGCGAGCATAGGAAAACTCATGAAAAAATAAAGCGACTCTGTTAATTGAGTCCAGCATGGACCAGTAATCGGGGTTGATGGAAACTTCTGTTTTTTCCTCATTGTTGATTTTAACGATACGGTTAACAGCAATTTGGACAAACTTACAGCCCGGATCTAGTTTCGGAAGGGTGGCATCATTAGTAAAGGGGAGGTCGCGTTCCAATTTAATCAATAAAGGTGAGGGGTGTTTGTTCGAATCCAAATAATTTAGACTGTCTTTCATGCTGCTAAGGATTTGTTCTTTTTCATTTCCTTTTAAGGACGATGTAAAAAAATGATGAAGAAAGGGCAGACCAAAACGATCTATTTCAGCATCGGTAGTGCCAAGAGGGGCAGGAATCGAAAGCTTATTTTGCTCGGCTTCGTATAAATCAAGCACTCTGAGCCTATCACCACAAAGAACCCCCTTACCGCCACCGCCATTGATTCCGCCAGAAGCAAAGGCGCCACTGAAGGGCACAAGAGTGACAAGAAAAGCCAAATTTGTGGCTAGTTTAAATCTAGTAAACAAATTAAATGTAATCATAAAAACTCCTGAAAGTTTGCAAAAGTTAAACCAAGTTAGTTGTTTAACAAATCGATTCATTAAGACAGCTTCATATTAAGGCAGGCGAATACGGGATTCTAGGCTTATATTGTAAATTATAATTGTATATATTTACAAAAATGTAAACATATGAGAGAGTCCAGATTATGGCTATGAGTATCTTTAACCATTCAGAATATCGAGAATATCTCAGATCTTGGATTGCAGCATTGCCGCAAAAAGGTCGCGGGGAGCTGGCAAAAATTGCGCGCCACCTGGAGATCAATACCACTTTACTCAGTCAAATTATGTCTGGCAGCCGGGACTTTTCCCTCGAGCAAGGGCTAGCGCTAGGGCAATACTTAGGATTAAATAAATTAGAGTTAGACTACTTTCTGAATCTGATTGGGTCTCTAACTTTGAGTGGGGTGACGCAAAAAGTGTTACTTTTTAAGTGGCA
>CAZYOE010000163.1:0-2370 GCA_964648725.1 uncultured Pseudobdellovibrionaceae bacterium
CCGGAGGGACAATGTCAACCTACAGTTCCGGAGGGACAATGTCAACCTACAGTTCTGGAGGGACAATGTCAACCTACAGTTCCGGAGATGATGACGAAAAAGACGGAAAACAAGTCGATTATCCACCCGAACAATCTAACTCTGGCCGAAAACAAAACATTCCTAGAAGAATCAGAGAATATCTTCGTTGGAGGGGAGAAACCTCTGTTATTCCTCAAGACGAACGTAGAATTATTGAAAGACAAGTCAATCTCGGCATAGAAGAAAAGAAGAAACAAGCCGAAGTACAGTTTCAAGAAGCCAAGAGAAACGCGAATTGGAATAACACTACAAGAGCTTTATCATCAGGGCTCCAATATGAAAATGTAGAAAACATGGTTAACAAATATAGAGTTTTTATTGATCAAGCAACTGCCGACAGGATGGCCGTTCATAAAAAGTCATTAGATCGGAAAATGCAGGATGAAACTGCGCTGAACAATTTTTGGAGAAGAGTTCACTCAGAGCAAATGGGCTCGCTGACTATTCTCGCAGCTATTCGTGAATCAATGAGACAGATGTCTGGAGAACAAACAAGAGAGATCTTGACCTACTTACTAAACCCCAATTTCTCATTCGACATCTCAAATCCAGCTGAAGGAATGGCTCGGTACATACAGGTAGCCTTTGCAGAAATGCATCTGGACCGTCAACAACAAGCAGATATTATTACAAACATGTCACAAAGCATTGTCCAGAATTGGACAGGCATGGCTACTGGTAGAGCTCGAACAGAATTAGAAAGACAGCTTCAGGATGATTACAAGAGTGTAAACGCGGATGTGCATACTGAGGGGTCTGATCCTCTTTATTACGCTTCTGGGATTCCATATCCTCCACACATCCGTCGCAACGTCCCGACATGGCAAAGAGATTTAATTAGGAATCTAGGAATTGCCCTAATAGCAATGAGTATCGCTACAGAAGGTTTGACATTGGGTGCCGGAAGCACACTCGTGAATTATGGCGAATCGGGTGGTATGGGATTGAGTAGTGATGTTGAGATGGGATCAGAAGTACTCAAGGAATTAACTACAGTGACCCCAATGGAAACTGATGACAGTGTGCTTGTACTCGCAAACGGGCTTGGAACTCTCATCGCGGATCAAGAAAATGAAGAAAAAGAATCCTCCATAACTCTCCCAGATCTAAACGCTCAGGCAAGGCAAGCAGGGAATGGTGGTGGTGGTGGTGGTGGCGGGGGAGGCGGTGGCGGCGGTGGAAGTGGTCCGCCGAATTTTGAAGAAAAGTACAAAGTTCCTGATAAAAATATGGATCCGATACAGCAGGTCACTGATCAATATGGTAAGGATTTTGTGAAAGACGACAAATTAGCACCAAGTTCAACAACATCTGCCATAACAACTGTAAGTTCTTCAACGTCAAGTTCTTCCTCTACAAGTACATCGTCAACCAGTTCTGGATTCACTGGAAACTTTTATGAAGGCTGGAATCAGCTATATACTTGGATACAAAGCTATGTTGATCCAAAAGACATCGGAGCAAGTGTAGCAAGAATTCCACAGGATTTTATAAACATGATGGGAACATTGCCTACGACATTAGGAGAACTTGAAAGAATGTTGACGGGCGTCGTTCCTCCATTTGTGCTGAGCAGAGCAATTGCACATGCGACTAATATCCAGCGACACAAACTACATGAGACATTCAATATGCTTGACCTCGCTCTCCTGTTTGGTTACATAGTGAAGGATATGACACCTAAATGGATGGAAAAGAAAGTTACTCCGATTGTTGCAAGAAGAAACACAAAACCAGAGGTGAAAGGCGATGATCCTGATGGAGACGATACTATGGAAGGCGGAGATCCGGAAACAAAACACGATACAAAAGAAAGCGGATTGAAAGAGGATGGCAAAACGGACGCGAAAGATTACGGAGAGATGCCGGACCTTGAAAGAGTTGACTACGGTCCAGCTGGTGTCGGTGGTACATCTTCGGAAGGACCGTCAGGGGTTGGTGGCCCGCCATCAGGCGCGGGTGGCCCTCTTGTCCCGGTTGATCGCGGAGCCGGTGGCGACCCATACTATTGGGCGGCAGTGACAGCAGTACCAGCTCTTGCTGCTCTCGGCGCAGGTAGTTGGGTTTACAGCGGCGGTGGCGGTGGCGGCGGCGGCGGCGGTGGCGGCGGCGGCGGTGGCGGCGGCGGCGGTGGTGGCGGCGGCGGCGGTGGTGGCGGCGGCGGTGGGGGTGGCGGCGGCGGTGGTGGCGGCGGCGGCGGTGGGGGCGGCGGCGGTGGTGGCGGCGGCGGAAACCGCTACTAGTGCGCAAAACGAAAACAAGCTTTGAATATCAAAACCCGGGTCCAGG
>CAZYOE010000163.1:2380-7255 GCA_964648725.1 uncultured Pseudobdellovibrionaceae bacterium
CGGCGGCGGTGGTGGTGGCGGCGGCGGCGGCGGACCTAGAGAGGATAGGGACAGATCCGAGTACAGAGATGCAATTGATGGTGACACGATAAGACGTGGACTGGCTGCGGCCTTAGCCCCCAAGGAGGAAAAACCATGGCTAGGTGTCCCTGTCGCATTCCCTGAGACTGGATTACTGAGAGCAGAAACTATTGGCATCGGGGCAGACTTCGTTACTGCTATGAACAAGGACACAGCGGTGGAAACAATTGATGATTTAATGTGGACACAGCTTAAAAATTATAATTGGGAAGCAAATGACCAAACTGATAACCCCCTGATGTGGAAAAATGCGGCGGACGAGGGCACACGTATGCAGCGGCCATTTTTGGAAGAAGAATTAGATCCGATCAGGGAAGAAACAGCCGCTGATATTGTTGCAAGTGCCGACACACAGCTGGGTGTCTATCATACGAACCCTATATTACAAGAAAGGGCAACAGAAGAATTTATTCCTGTTGTGCCATATGAAGGACAGGCAGCACACTCAGATAGTCGCCAGTCAATGATTAAAGATGAGGCCGATGTAGAGTTACAATTTCATGACGTATTTCTTCCAGATTGGTACTCTCTGGGTGAAAACTCCGCGTTCAAGGTCATGACAGCGGCGGCTGGGACACAATTAACAGATCCAGAAAGACTTACTGGAACTTTAGATTCTTATAACTGGAATGCGCATGTATATCAAAATCAGTTTATCTTCGAAACATCAAGCTAATCATTTTCCCAAAATCCCATCTTACAATGGACCAATCAGAGATGAAATCCGCGATTTCTGGCGCGGCCGTACAAAGTGATAAATCTATGATCAGTGCAACAAAAAAAGATGGGATGAGTAACAAAGACGAGCTTTTCAAGTTAAATCAACTGTGGTATCGCGTACCCCCAGGTTTAGCTTTAGCGTCAAAACGAGTTATGACACGATCTAACTTCCAACAACAAACATATCCTAATATTTCTTCCAAGCAGATCGTAATGACAATAAATACGGGCGAATTTTACGTGAGTGCTCCAACAAGCTATCTTGTCATTCAAGTTGGCATAGACAAGGCAGACACAACCCCTGGGAAAGACGGAAATGCGTATGCTTTACTAACAAATGGCGACATCTTAAATTTAATTGACGAAGTCTATTTTCAAAGTGCTTCTGGTACAGAGGTTGCTCGCGAAATTGAAAAAGGTTTATGCAACTCAACCATAACCCGCGCGACATTGTCTCAAGAATTCTTAAACACAGCAGGTGAACTTTCCGGTTGGCCTGGTGGGACCCTTCGTGAGTGCTACGATGGAAAAGGTTGGTCAGGAACTCCAAATACAACAGCCCCGTTTTTGTACCCCATCCGAAACACGACTTACAAGGACACGACAATCGGTGCTTTAGTTGATCCACCCAATCAACAGTATAGCACTTCTTACGGAGGGACTAAAGGAACAATTGATTTAGCATACACAACTGATGGAACTGCGGTTAACCCAAGAGGCCCACGGACATTCATAGTACCGATGAAGAGGGTCTTAAGTTGCTTTGCTCCTTACATGAATGCACTGTTTCCAGCTGCTGCTCTTGCCGGTGGAGTTCTTACCATTCGATTCAAAAACACAACAGAGTCCTTAACTGCAGCAGGAAGTGCTTTTACCCTTCCAGCTCCTGTTACAGATGCTCAGAATCAAGCTGCTGCAAATGCTTTTCTCTCAAAGTTAGGAATTTTGGATTGTTATATTCTCTGGGATTCCTTTCAGCTTAACGATTCCGTTTTGCGACGACTGAATGAAATTTCTGCTGGAAAAGAAGGGTTATCTGTCATGTTCGACTGCTGGGACTGGTCTCAGACACAGGCATCGACATTGGCAGCTGAAGCTCAAGTGAGCCAAGCCAGATCAATTGTTTCACGCAGTCTCTGCGTAGTTAGAGATAGTGCAATGACAACAAACCCCTTTGCCAATTCATTGTGCTCCGAAGCTTCCGTATCTAGAGAAACTGGGTTTGACAATCAGTACATTCTTGGTGGCACTGTGCAACCCATTGTAAACACATTTCAATCACAACTAGGCTCACTGTACTTTCCACAACAGCCTCTCCAGAGCCCAGAAGAAATGTGTATGAATTTATACTACGTACTTGGGAAGAATTACTTAAGTACAGACGAGACAAGTTCTGTCACCCTGGATGATTTTTACGGAGCTCAAGGCAAGGGAATGTATTCTGGCGCTTTTCCGAGCATCGTAAACAAGCCACCTTATGGCGGAACTTATACAGGTGACCGATTACAATACACAAAAACAAATTTGCCGCCTTGGACATTGAACTGGGGAGGAGCCCTCTATGGCTTCCTTGCTGAAAGAAGTCAACTCTTACAACTTACTGGTCTTCCTATCAGCAATGCTCGACTGCTTCGCCATAAATTTACGTTCAACCAAAGCACAAAATCTTCTGCACCTCGAACAATCGATGTGTTTACCCAATACGCACGCGTAATGAAAGTATTTCTTGGAGGTCGTATTGTCATGAGAGAGTAAACATTTTTCCAAATGTCCAGCAGCGGAGACGAGAAAGGATATGTTTATTCGAAGCTGGTTCGGATAAATAGTGGAGCTGCGGTCACTAAAGGACAAGCAGCCTACAGCGATACTAATTTTATAATCAACCTTGGGACATCCATGCAGAATATATGGCGTGTTAGTTTTCTGAATGTCGTTTTTACAAATGCAGCTTACAATATTCGCAGCGGCAAATTAAACAGCCCAAACAATCGTTTTACTTTTAGTACAGATTTGGGTGTTTATAATACTACGGTTCCCGACGGGTTTTACAATTCAACACAACTTATGGCTGCAATGACAACTGCCATCAACGCTGTTTTTGCACTAGTTGGACTTGGCCAAACCATTTCTTTTACGCAAATCGACACAAACCAAAAAATTTATCTAACTTACAATAAAGGAATTTCTGTTGCTAATAACTTCACCATTCTTACAAACACTGACAAAACAGATTCAACCTGGCTTAATCTTGGGTTTTCATTTGGGACCTCAACCACAACACATTTGACTCCACTCGTAGCAGAAAATGTTCCAAATCTTACAGGTATTAGACAAGTGTACCTCCAGAGTTCTGCGCTCGCTCCTGGAAATCAAATTGACGAAAAGGGAATTTGGCAAAATGTTTGTCTTGCAATTCCAGTCACTGCATCTTTTGGGGCAGTGAATGTGTTCGAGTGCAAAGTCGACCAGCTCTGCCAGATTACGTTTCAAACAAAAAGAAATTTAAGCGTCATCGACTTTCAGTTGATTGACGACAAAGGAAACCTACTCGACCTTAATGGCACAACAGTGAAAATTGAATTAAGGGTGTGGTCTGACAATCTGTAGTCATTTTTTCAAATAACATGAAACGGAAAGAGTTTGATGGAAGTGATGTGAAAAGAGCACATCCATTAAAAATAACGAAAGTCGAAACCGATGATCCAGATTACATCTCTGAAACACCCGAACACCTGAGAAATGAATACTTTCCTGGATTTCCGTCAACAAGTGTATTCGTTGGTCAACCTGGAAGTGGGAAGACAAATGTTTTGATGTTTATGCTTCTGTCTAAAATCATGTGGAACAAATTTTTCGACAAAATTTACCTCTTTGGGCCTACATGCAAAAGCGACAAAATGTATGAACGAATCAAAGTCCCAGAAGAACAAATCTGCACTGAGCAGAAGGAATTCCTACCGCGATTGGAAGAAGTCCTAGAAAAGCAGCAAGCGGCAGTTGAGTCGAACAAAAAATCAGCTGACAAAATCTTGATTGTTTTTGAAGACATTACAAGTTTCTATCATAAGATTCAAACTAAGCCTGAATTTGCACGATGTTATACACAAGTCCGGCATTTGAAGGGCACTTCAGTAGCAATGGTGCACAAGTGGAAGGCTCTTAACCGTACAGCCCGAATGGCTTCTCAACACATTTTAGTGTGGAAATGCAATCGAACTGACCAGAAGCAACTTTACGACGATTTTGGTCCAACCTCAATGACAATAAAAGAATGGTACGCAATGGTCGATTATTGTCATACTCCTACTGATGATGATCCCAAACCTTTTCTGTACATCAATACAACAGTGCCTCAAGAAAGAAGATTTCGTAAATGTTTTGTGGAAATCTTACAAATTCCTTCAAATAATAAAAATAAACAATAAATTTTGTTATCCCATAAGTCACAAAAAACAAACAACAAAATAATACCTACTTACATGGCGTAACAGCGGCCTCCAGAGATGGGCTGGCGCTCTACCGTTACGCCATGGTGTAGGTATCGAAAGTAGAGACGTTTATTATTCTTTATTTTTATTCTTTATTTTTCGCGTTGAGTCTCGGAGGGTTCGCAGGTATTCTGTGTACACGTCCCTAAAAAATAGGCCACAAATACAAGTTACTCGTCATCGGATGAGCCGGTCTCAGTACTGTGGTCCACACATTCGTCCGAGCAGAAAAATAGTAAGTGACTGTTTGCCCAACCATCGTCCCGTGATCGGTACATGCCACTCAGACAAGAACACCCACTAGGATCTTGCGATCTTCCCAGACATTTAAATTCCGTAGAGCATTCGTCACACCTGTGCTGCTCTAAGGCCTTCTGTTCGCTCATGAGAAATATGAATAATGAGAAAAAAACAAGAGAATTTTTATTTGTAAGCTACTTTTTCATAACTGTAAGTTACTCGCAGCACAATGTTAAAAGACCTTTATTTTAAGAAGGGGGGGGGGGGAAACTTTTGCAATTGCCCGCCCCCCCCCGCCCCCAACCAGACGAGACTGTGAGTCGAATAAAAGAAAGCACTGTTATAC
>CAZYOE010000163.1:7265-9875 GCA_964648725.1 uncultured Pseudobdellovibrionaceae bacterium
TCCATGTCCCCCCCCCCCCCCCTATCAACAAGACAACATTGTGCAGCTACAAATCAACAAATTCTGTGTCATCCCGTAATCTCCGAGTTTTTGCAACCACTGGTAAGTTCCTCACCATTTTAGCATAAAATACAGGACCGATCTCGATTGTCCCCTTCTTGGCTTGTACGTCAATATGAGAGAGGAGCGCAACATTATGATAAATACCGGGAGTATCTTGCGGAAAGGCTGATAAGGAAACAAACTCTTCTAGGTTGTCGGCCGGTCCAAATTCTGTTCGCCCCACGGGTATAGTTAATCTAAAGTACTTTGATGTGGAACCGTCGCTGGATCTTGCACATTTTCTAAATTTTGTTACAGGGTATTTTTCTGGATTAGTTATCCCAAGTAAGCTTTCGTAAATTTGCGGCAAAAAAGGAGTGGTGATAGACGAAACGAAGTCATCAACACCGTCTGTAAATTTTGCTAAAGTTGGGTTTTCATCTACGCTAAACGCTATTGACCAGCTCCCGTCGTTTTCTTTTGTCTTCGAATCGCTTGTTTTCTTGTACTTCGTCACTCCATACGTACTGATTGCCTTAAACTCGACAAGAATTGGCCTTGAAACGTTTTTAGGGTCATCCCCAAGGTATAATGGTAGTCTTCCTCTGCGGTCCAAATAGTTTCCCTTAAATGTTTTGCACCGGGTTTTGATTTCACCCGACTCTATAGCCTGTAAAACTTCTTTTGTAGTTAAAAATTCATCAGGGTATTGACTATCCTTAGTTATGTATGTTGGCGGAAGCTTAAACACTCTTTGTAACGGAGCGGTCATTGAAAATATGACTCATTTATTCAAACATGGACTTCAACGGCGACTATCCAGCGTCCCGTGTTAAACGACTAAAAGTAGACACAACAGCGGATATTGGTACAGACCTAACAGTCCATGGTGCAGTTTATATCAATGGTGATATTAAAATGCGAAACATCACTGCGACTGATGTAAAGACAACTACTCTTGAGGCCAAAAATATACAAGCAGACTATGCGAATATAACACTTCTAGACCTGACTGGGACTCAACCTATTTTACTTAACAGTACCGCCCCAACAGTCGCGATAACTTCTATTTCCTCTGATATCGAAATTAGTCCTAATGGTACTGCAATGGCGACTTTTACCGGACTTGGCACAACGTTTCACGCACCCGCCACATTTACAACTGGGGGCACGGATAGCGATCTAGTCAGTACAAAATGTAGCCTTGGTACAGCAAGCTGCACAAGTCTTATCGCAACATCGTCCTCACTAGGAGTAGCGACATCTAGTTCGATGACAACAGCGGTTCTTTCTGCGACAAATCAAATTCAAACGATTTTTGGGAGCACTGCTGCCCAAAGCGTGTCAAGTAATTCCTTCAGCTTCTGCACTGCATTCGATCCAAGCCCCACAGTTTCACGTGGCTCGCCGGCTGTTTCACTGAGTGGAAGCACGTTTAGGGTTAATTCTACAGGCACCTATCTCATTGGGTATTACGTAGTCTGGGATGCAAATGCGACTGGACGCAGATCAGCTTGTGTCCGAATTAACGGCGGCCCTACGAACTACATATATGATGCTCGTAATGCAGTTGCAACGGGATCAACAAACAATATGGGGTCTATGACAACGTATGCCACTGCAGGCACGACCTTTCAATTAGAAGTTTTCCAGAACTCTGGCTCAAGTGTAAATCTTGGAAATTATGGAAACCAGATATGCAACGTCAGTTTTACAAAACTGTACTAGTTGTAAGTTGTTTGCTGCACAATGTTCCTCTGTTGATAGGGGGGGGGGCTCGACTTTCAAAACTTTTCCCCCCGCCCATCATAAAATAAAGAGTATTCATAACATTGTGCTGCGACTAACTAACCAGTTTTGGTATTTTACTCGCAGGTTCAAAATTATTAAATTTATAGATTTGGAGGTTCATTTTCTCAAATGATTGTCGGGATCGAGTTCGATGTGCTCAGTGGATACAAAACTTTGGAGGATTGTCAGAAATGGTTGCAGTCATCAGCTTACTCCTTCTTAACAAACTTCAAGTTTTTTCATCTCCGTAAAAAAAAACAAGGTATGTGGATGTCACACGAAAAAAGGCCAGTCATCAGTTGGCTTGGAGAAATTTGGAAAAACAAAAGTTTGAAACTTACACGACCTGAAGTTGGAATTGTTGTTGTCGAAGCTGGTCCTGGTGAGAATGGAGTCTTCAGCGCGAAAGATTTCCCTCCTCTCCAGGCAATCACGGAAGAAAAACTTGCTGAAAAACTTATTAGAGACAAAACTCGGAAAGAAGCTCGCGAAAAAAAAAGATTGGAAGCGAAGGCAAAAAAACAATCAGGTAAAGAAAAGCGGAAGCGGGAAGGACTTAGCAAACCAAAATTAGAGAAGAAACAGAAAAAGAATTCTCCCATCTTATCAGACGTACAAGCATCTGAAGTTCAATCGGTCCAACCGTTGGGCAAAAACGAGCCATTCCTTCCTGACATCATTACGGGGGACGGACCAAACCTTCTTCCCTCCCCTTTCTCTATGAGCGAAGTTCTTGAATTGGAATAAAATAATTATAAGGATGTGTGTATTCTAGTG
>CAZYOE010000164.1:0-1613 GCA_964648725.1 uncultured Pseudobdellovibrionaceae bacterium
GCCAAATTCACTTTCTGCAAAGTTACTTAAGACGCTAATTTTTAGCACTCAATAATCCAAAATAATTTAACATTCTGTCGGTCTAAAAATTGACCCTGTTGAGTTTTCAGACAATTGAAGGTCTCGATGAAAATCGGAGCCCTAAGGTCTAACTCTGCAAACTCTTTTTAGCGGCCTCTAATTTGAAAATCATTTGTTCGATATTCTCTCGTTCGTTTGAAGCTTCTGACTTAGCGAGGACTTGCTTTAACTCCAGTATTCTCTGATCCAATAAATTCAAAATGTCGAAACCCGACTTCTCAACATCGTCGCTCAGATGTTGCTTCATATTCATTAAGCTACCTTGCTGTTCATCCTCTACCTTATGAGAATCCATGATGCGATAGCTTTCATAAATCACAAATGTCGCGGCCACAACTGCTGCTGAAATGCTAAAAACTCGCATCACTTTTGGATTACGCGCCAGCAAGAATCCCCGAACCGAGGCAACCGACCTCGCCATATAATATAAAGACAAGATACCAGGTACCTTACCTAGTGCATCCGCTACGGCCATGCTTTCCACAAACCAGTTCCTTCTGTTTTGATCATTAGGAAAACATTGAACAAGTGCTTTTGCAAACCCCACACTTCTCAGTCGATCAAAAGTATAATCACTAAATAATTTCTGGTCGATGAGTTTATCGATTTCAGCCAGTGGCTCTTCATTCAAACCCAAACTCAAAGAAAGACTCTGTCCGGTTGATATTAGAAAGGCCTTCAATGAATTGTCATTAAAAACAGCCTGAATAACGCTAACCGAACGACAAGCCAAAATAGTTTCGTTGAATATCTCTTCTTCAACAATGGCTGAAAGTGGCGCCGCACCCGTTGCCTGGGCAGTTGCCAGCCTCAAGAAAACCATTAAAAAGAGAATTAAATAAAGGATTGGTCTCATTTTATTGATTACCCAAAATATCCGACTCTATTATAGCTCTTAATGCCGATTCCTGTTCGTTGAGTTTA
Source organism: uncultured Pseudobdellovibrionaceae bacterium (assembly GCA_964648725.1). GTDB lineage: Bacteria > Bdellovibrionota > Bdellovibrionia > Bdellovibrionales > Bdellovibrionaceae > CAUJGP01. The sequence goes on from CAZYOE010000164.1 coordinate 1,006, forward strand.
GTCTGTAAGCCAAGCAATGTCCTGTAAATTTCCTCAGCTTCGTATCTGGTATAACTGAAATACACACCATCGTAAATCTTTGTGATAACTTCAGTCCATAAAGCCAAGCGATTTAAGACAAACGTTTCCATTGAGCGACCAAAGAAGTAGGGCACCATTAACAGCGCAGTTCCGACATTCACATATTGAGTGCTATTTCTTGCCGAGAGTTGATTGCTAATTTTTTTGGTTTCATCATTTAAAACTAAATTGAGCTTATGTACTTTTTCATAAAGTTCTTGTGCTTTTTTCACACTGCCATATAGGTTTTTAACTTGATCACTGAGGCAACGAGTCCCATCTTTTAATTCATCTTTTTTCGCCCGAATAAGGACTTCAAGACTACTTAATGATTCTTCATACTTTGAAATATTAGAGGTTGTAATAAAAAATTCAAAGATTGTGGGAGTAAGAACTTTCAGGGCAGTAAAGTAACCAGGGATATAAGCCTTTCCTCCGGTATATGCAGCGTATAACTCACTTTTAGGAAGGATATAATCTTTCCAAAATGTAGCCAATAGTGTGGTTCCACTGATGGAGTGAGTGATTCTGGAGCGCTTTACTTCGGA
>CAZYOE010000164.1:1623-9840 GCA_964648725.1 uncultured Pseudobdellovibrionaceae bacterium
GAAACTTTGTCACTGAGAACGCCCTTTAAAATTTCAAGACTAGCGAGCTGATCTTTTTCCTCCTGACACCTAAAAACTTTCTTGTGTCCGAAGACACAGCTACTCATGCCATTAAGGTCACCAAACGCACAGTTAACATGGAGCTTGAGATAGCGCTTCGAAATAGGATAGTGTCCTGTCGTTTCAATTTTTTTAAGAGATAGGAGTTCATGAAGACCTAGTGCCTTTTTCAAAACATCCAGTTCAACGGAATTCCAGTTCGGCTCTGAAATCCGTATTTCCGGTGGGTTCTCAATATTTTCAAAGGGCCAAATCTGTTTTACTCCGTCAATTTCAATAAATATCGGATTTGGGATCACTACAATTTTAGTTTGGTCAAGTAAGGCCCGCAATCTCTTCACATCCACTTCTGGAAACTCAGAGGCTTTCTTTTCAATTTCATTTAAAGCTCGGTAAACCGCAGCACTGAAATCGAGAGCCAAGGGGTGACCACCGTTTCCTTCTCGTCCGGCCATACCCTCCATTGGTAACAAAATCGCAACTAAAAAAGCTATACAATTAACAAAGAAAAGCCTCTTTAAGGCTAGTATCACGGTAAAATTTGAAGACAACATTATTGGGCTCCCTTAAAATTTCATTTTATTCACTTCAATTATTGGGAATAACGAAAGCGTCAATTGAAAGACAGTTTCTTTTAACATTCCCTCTTCCAAAAACTCACACAGTTCTCGACGAAAAACTTTGATTCGTTTCTTGGCCTCTGCAATCTTGCTATAGCTTGTGGCCATCATCATTGATGATTGATCGCGTTGGTTAAAGGCTATTTTATCAATGGATTGTAGGGCGAGTTGCATAATTTGTTTCTGGTGATGTCGATGAGCAATTGTAGTTTCGGTTTCACTCAAAATATGAGAGCTAAATCCCTCGGAACAGTCCTTCCAAGTTCCATCCGATTGTACTTGAATCAATCCCGTTCGAATGAGACGCTCGACATAAATCTGAGCCACTGCTGGCTTCATTCCCATGAGCTTTGCCACCGTGAGAAGGTCAGACTTAAAGCCATGAGTTTTCATCAGTTCAAGAATGGCGTAGTGCCGCCAATCCACGATTGTTTCAAAAACATCTCTAACTAGGGACTGTTCGGCAAATCCATTTTTGTGATTTTCCATGACTTTTACTTATAGCTTCGTTACTCCTCCTCGCTTTAGCGCCTCAGGCTAGAGCTTCGTCGGAGTGCCTTGCTATAAATAAAACTAATGAAAAATCATCAAAAAGCGATTTACCGAACAGCCCCTAACTAACTTTTGATACTGAACAGAAGGTGTCACTGCTTCCTGACTGAGCTGATACTTCTTCCTCAGCAAGGCCCGTTCGAAAGTAATTTTTTGTTCAGGATCAATTCCCAATCTGTTAGCAAACTTATGAAAAAGTTCCGCATTAATAGGACGTTCTCGTCTTAAAATTTTCGATAGTCTCGAACTATCGACATCAAGAAATTTTGCAAATGCACGTAGTGAGTAATTGGGATTTGTCAGACATCTTCTATCCAGTTCTTGTTGGAGAAAGAAACAAAAGTCAGAGAGCATTTCCGAATTCGTCGCATCACTAGTTTCAGACGCCGACTGCGACTTAGAATTTCTCGTTTTCTTAAGTGTTTGCCTGTGGATTTGAGTCTTCATTGGAAAGGAAGCCTAACTTATTTGCCGCACTATGTCAATCGTTTTGTACTCAACTTGGGTACAAAAAAACGGGCCATTTTTCGGCACTCGATGCCCTTGCAGTCAATGAGGACGATTGTGAAAATCTCGCTGAAGACACAAATAGAGTCATTGATGTGATACGGGGTTATCTGTTTGCATTGAGCACCTTTCGGGACGGGATGCATTTCAACATAGCTGGAATCTCCATTGAAACTTGAGTACAGCGTGTACCCACTTATGCTGTTTGCCATCTTGAGAATTTGTCGGTCTTTGAATACATTTGTGCGTAAACAAGGACCATTTACTTTTAAAAAGGAGAAATTATATGGTTTCAAAAATACGAGTTATTGTCTTGTCCATGCTTTTAGCTTTGAGTTTCAGCGCACCTAGGGCTGAAGCTTTGGTAGGTTGGCTTATTAGTGAGCCAATTACAACAACTATCGGAGGAGCTGCCGCCTTAGGTGGTGGGATTAAATTTGTCATGGCGGCCTCCTCTGCCGTTTACAGTGAAGCTGGCATGATAGGAGCTATGCTGGCGGCCAACAGTGCTTTGGCAGTGCTTGGCATTGGATTGATTGTTCTGGAAGATCAGTCCGTTTCCGATGTACACTACAAGAAGATCAATGATGAGCAGGCCCAAAAATTAGGTCTCACTCATGGACAGAAGGACGCTTACAATGCGAATACTCACATCTTTAATGCCATTAAAGATCAAATTGCGTCCAATCTCAATGAGGGCATAACCATTCAAGATACCAAACTCCAATGGGAACAACATCTGCAAACCTTCAACGTATCAAGCGATGCGATTGTTGGTCTCGAACATGTCTCCCAAGGCCTCATGGCAGCGTTAAGCACTAAATAGTTATCATTTACATTGAGGGGGGAGAAAATCCTAGGGGGGATTCCATAGGAGCATCAACTCAATGATACCAGTGACCCAGATTTTTCTGTTCCTTTTTCTTTGTTTAACCATTTTTCTGAATGAGCCTTTGTTTGCATCTTCCAATCGGTCGTCATTGCCAAATAAAGTTGTCTTATTGATATCTAGCTCTGGTGTTAATCCAGAAGACTATCTTTCTCTTTCCGCTGATGTCACTAGATCTTTCTACAATGAATTCGCCGCCGATTTTGAAATCGAAGTCATTAACCAAGCTAATCAATATCAACTATTTAAGGCTCTTAATGATGAGCTTAACCTCGGTGTATTTTGGGTCAGCCACTCCAATAGCCGTGAGAATATTGCTGGCACCGACTTTGATCGAAAGATTTCTGATTCGAATGGGGTTGATGTTTCAGACATCTTTATGACAAGCCATCCTCGACTCAAATGGATCGGAGTTATCGGTTGCAGGTCCTTTGCAATTTTTCAAAAATTGACTCAAGAAAATTCATTTCAAATAACAATCCCGGTACTTTATGATATTTCGTTTCATCTCAAGGCTCTGGTCTTTGGAAATCCTTTGCCGCCGGCCGGAAGTTTAGTAATTGCGGCGAATTCAACATTGGCATTATCAACAATTGAGGCACGCAGAAATTTTAAGGCAGCTAAAAAGTATTTTATAAAAAAAACACCCCATGATTTTCAAAAAGCTCCTCAAAGTTTCCCCACCTTTAGTCTAAGGATCAAAAGAGTGCCAAAGGATTCTGGCTCTAAATCCATCGTAGCCGCTCAAATTCGATTAAATGATCACCTTCTCTACATCTTTCCGGAGTCCCAACGTGAGGACGAGGTAGAGCTAAAAATACCACTGGCTCTTATTGAACATCAAAGTAAAATCGATTTTGTGGTCGATTCGGGAAGAACTGTAACTCCAAATAGTAGCCGTCCCCCGCATCTAGGGGAGTACTTGTTTGAAAGCGCGGAGTTAAATCTAAAGTGGCATTTGCTTGAAGTTAATGGTCAACCACTGGGTATAAATATGAATATTTACTCTGCGTCCAGATAATTAAAAAGCCGTCAACGTCTTCATTTATATATACAATTTTGCTTTATTGAGGTGATATTGTAGATGATGGAAACAATCACGATTGAAGCTAAAGGCTTAACTAAAAAATTCGGTGAAAAAACAGCCGTTGACGGCATTAGTTTTGAAGTCAAAAAGGGTGAGTGTTTTGGAGTGCTCGGCCCCAACGGCGCCGGCAAATCGTCAGCCTTGCGCATGATGTATGGCCTTAGCTCCATTCAGCAAGGTGAACTATTTGTCCTTGGCATGAATATGAAAACTCACTCAAAGGATGTTAAGGCCCGCATTGGAGTTGTACCCCAAGAAGATGGTCTCGACGTGGATTTTTCAGTCCTCGATAACTTGCTTGTCTATGCAAGCTACCATCAAATTGGTTTTAACCAAGCTCTCGAACGCGCAAAACACTTATTGCGAATGATGAAACTTGATGAGGTTTGGCAAAGTCCTGTGGAGCATTTAAGTGGTGGAATGAAACGACGTCTCACCATCGCACGAAGCATGATCAATCAGCCCGATGTTTTATTTTTGGATGAACCCACAACTGGCCTAGACCCTCAAGCGCGTTTGTTTATCTGGGATTTATTGCGAAAGTTCAAAGCCGAAGAAAAGACTCTCGTTTTAACAACACACTATATGGAAGAGGCTGAGCAACTTTGCGATCGGATCGCCATCATGGATCGGGGAAAAATTCTCACCCTGGGAACCCCGGCCCAACTCATACAGAAGTATGCGGGACTGCAGGTCCTCGAGATCGGACTTAAGCCTGAGGACATCCCTTATTTCTCGAGAAAACTCACCCAGGACCAGTATGAGTTTTTGCCTATGGAGACCAAAATCATGCTCTTTCTAAAGGATAAAAAACACCCGGAAAAAATTCTTAATCTGATTCCGAGCCAAGAAATTATCTTTCGCCCAGCCAGTCTCAACGATGTCTTTCTTCGTCTTGCAGGCTATGAATTAAAGGATTAACTTATGCCGAATCAAGCCGTCTTTGTCACAGTTCAACAGCGCCCACTGCCGAAGTGGGGCCAAGGTGTACGAACAGTTTGGCTTCGTAACTTCCTCCATTTTCGCTATACTCTTTGGGTCACTTTATGCTGGATTTTCTTTGAGCCCTTTCTGTATCTTATGGCCATTGGCTATGGAATCGGAAATTACGTTTCCGATATCAATGGCAAAAGTTATATCGATTTTTATTTTCCAGCACTCATCACGGTCACCGCATTCAGCGTACCGTTTTTTGAAGCCACCTATAATTACTATTCAAAACTCACTCACCAAAAAACTTATCAAACAATATTAATGACCCCGGTGAGTGCCAGTGAAATTCTGTGGGCAGAGCTACTCTGGGGAGCTTCCAAAGGTCTCATGAGCTGCCTGGCCATTTCAGTGGTAGCGCGGATTTTAAGTATCTACCATTCTTGGCTGATCCTTCCGGCCTTTCTAGTTTTATTTTTAGTTTCGTTTATTGGCGCTGCCTGTGGATTATTGTTCACGACCTTTGCCAAAAACTATGACTTTTTTAATTATGCCATTTCTGGTTTTTTACTTCCTATGAGCTTCTTTAGTGACACTTATTTTCCGATTGATCAGCTACCTTGGTACGCAAAAATGATCATAAACTTCTTTCCACTCATCCATGGAGTGAAAGCCGTGCGGGCTCTCCTGAATGCACCAATTCAACAAAATATTTTTATACCGATACTTATTCTTTTGGGCTTTGCCATTATTTTAACACGTTGGTCTTACCAGCGTTTCCGCCGGCTAATTATTGACTAAACTAAACCCAGTTTATGAAAAGCTTCTAGAGCCTGTTGCTGAAGTTTTTTTTTCGCATCTGGAGTTAAATGACGAGTTGGAATAGGATCGCCAATAATAACCTCGATGGTCGAGGTCCACTGGCCGCTATTAGGCAATAACGCCCCTTTGGGTTGGATTTTGCTCGCGCCCTTCAATGCAATAGGAACTAATGGTACTTGGCCCGCGATGGCAAATAAGAAGGGTCCGGCTTTAAATGGGCCCAACTTTTCTTCCACCTGACGAGTTCCCTCTGGTGACAAGATAAAACTCTCCCCTCGGGCAAATCGGCTTTGGGCCTCATTATAAACTTTCATTACTTCTTCTCGTTTAGTACGAGCGATTGGTAAGGCCTTTGCTGCAGCCATTGCATTTCCAAAAATAGGAATTTTAAATAACTCAATTTTTGCTCCAAAACGAATGCGAGGAATCAACGATTGAATGGCTAAAATATCAAAATTGCTCGTATGATTAAATAAACCGAGATAGGCCCCCTGCGGAAGCTTTTCAAGACCTGAAAATTTAACGGTAACACCAAAAAGCTTTAACGACCAACGAGCCCAAGAACCTACAACCACATCTTGTGTAGCTCTGGCTGCGGGAATGTAACCTAGAAAAACGATGAGTGCGGCAAACACTATGATGATGAAAGGATAAATTAAGGCGACCAAGGAACTTCTAAAAAATGCTAAAACTTTCATATTTGATTAGCCGAACTCTTTTTCTTTGCATTAAATGAGGGAAAGAGCCTCTGGCGAGCCGCTCGCCTCTGCCGCTCCTTATAGTGAGCATGACTCGAAGGCCCGGTTTGGTTTTTTAAATAAGAAACCTCATCAACAATCTGCACTTCAAATGGATAGAAGAAGCTAAAGGGATCCCCGTTCTCGCGGCGAACGGTGATAAGCTTTCGGCAAATAAATTTAATAAAACGGTACTCAGAATCAGAAAAAGTATTTTCCTTCCGAACCAATCCTTCTTTATTATCTTTATCAGTCCATCGCTCCATGAGCATGTGATCCATTGCCGCAAAATTAACCGGATGACCTTCATCCTGCAAATCACACAACTCTTTGAGAGTCTCGAAAAACAAGGGCAAGGGATATAAATTATTTGAAGACTGATCCGGAATTACATGGGCAAAGTTTACTAAATGGCGATCTGCCAAAAACAAAGCCACCTGAAAGGCATCAAATAATGAATCTGTCACAAAACGGAACCCAATTTTATCCAAAACCTTCAATGCTACCACTTCTGGCTTTGCCAACATTTTTAAAACTTCACTGCTCGATGTTTTGAATGGTTTCACCTCGAAGGCTTTGAGCGCAATTTCTTCAGGAGAAAAAGGGTGCTTTAGAAAAATTCTTTGTCCTTCATGAACCACACAAGCTTGAATGGGGCTGAGAATTTGCTTTTGCACTTCTTCGGCATAATAACTGAAAAGGTCATTTTCAGAATGCACGAAGACATGGGCAACGCGAAGCACAGCACAAGCCCAACGACTCAGTTCAGTGGGTTGTTTTTGTGAAGCCCAAACCAATAAATGACGGATGTCTTTAAGTTGTTTTGGGTCTGCAATAATTTCTGGAATCTCTTCATCTTTATCGAGAATTCTCTCTCGCAAAAAAGATAAGGCGCGCATATGGTAATACCAAGTCCGCTTCTCTTGTTTTGAATCATGAATATCGAATCCATAACTTTTCAAAAAGGCATAGGCTTCTTCAAAGTTTTCGACATAAAGGCGCGGAGCATCCAACGAAGATTCCCCACCCACCATGGTTCTTAATATTGAAACATCATAATCAAAATTCCATTGCGACATGGCCCAATGGGATATCAAAATACTCTCGGACGCAAGTAATTTATAGATATTTGGCCCCAATTTAAGCTTCAGCCTCTGCCATGGATTATTGGCAGCGGAAGAAGGAGCAGACTGGCACTTGGAAGGTGCCCAAAACTCCGGCGGCAGGAGTTGAATTGCCATCGTAACTTACGGTGTTTCGGTAGCTCACAGTCCCATAGAAGTCGTATTGACTATAGTCCCCGCTTACAATGATTTGTCCGTAGTTGTCTTCAAAAACTAAATTTATTTGATTTCCATTGTAAGAATAAGACTGCAAGTTATTAAAAGCCAATGCGATCTCCGAAGCAGATCCCGATCGTGCATAATCATCCCAAATTTCCAATCGCAGCACACTGTTGGCCTGGTTAATATTTCCCTGTTGATCCATATCAATATAACCGATGATCCAAACATCGCCAGAACTATTCACATTCCCCAATTCTTGAGGATCCATCGATGCAGAAACTAACCCTTGTACGGCCTGCAAGAATCCATAGGAATCATTGGAACGAACATCTGCTAATTCACTACCGGTATTAGCTATATTTGGGTCCTGCACGTTGGGATTCTGGACATTATAAGTCTGAGGGGTGCCGCCTCGGGCTACTCGCGAGGGACTAGACCGTCCACTTTTCTTTTTGTCACAAGCAGTCAAAAATAGAAGGCCACTGAGCATCAGCAAGGTCAGCAATTTGATTGTTTTCATATGGCCTCCAAAAAAAATTCCCTTATTTTCCAATACTTCAAATCTTATGCCAAAATGAAGCCTTTAACTGAGGCATATTAGCGACCTAAGGATCACTAAATATAAAACTTTTACGGGCCCTTTCAACATCCGACTAAAGTCTAGACAGTCTAGAGGGTCTCCATCAAAAAAGTGTAACCTATTGATAATTGGGCTTGATGTATCTTG
>CAZYOE010000165.1:0-1949 GCA_964648725.1 uncultured Pseudobdellovibrionaceae bacterium
CATACCGTTAGTTAAACCAATTTCGTTTTTCTCTTCAATTATACCAAACTTATACTTGTGCGGTCCGAGAAGCTCAACGAGCTTTTTTGGAGTCACAACATATTTTTGTATAGGAGTGGCCTTTTTACCTTTTTTGCCTTCAGCTTCCAAATCGGCTTTAACGATATCACGGGCGATCTTTCGGCTTACATTAGCAAACTGTCGTTCGAGGCTACGCACACCCGCTTCACGAGTGTAGTATCGAATTACGTTCTTGATCGTTTGATCTTGGAATTCAACCTTACGATCTTTTAAGCCGTGAGCTTCAACTTGCTTAGTCACTAAATAGTTTTTAGCGATATGGAATTTTTCATTCTCAGTATAGCCTTCGAGACTAATAATTTCCATACGATCTAAGAGCGGGCGAGGAACCGTATGAAGGGTGTTGGCGGTTGCAATAAACATCACTTTTGATAGGTCATAATCAAGTTCAAGATAATGATCTTGGAAAGTGTGGTTTTGCTCCGGATCTAAGACTTCGAGCATCGCAGACGCTGGATCTCCCCTAAAGTCAGAGGCCATTTTATCAATTTCATCGAGTAGAACGAGCGGATTTCCACGGTCTACTTTGCGAAGAGCCTGTAGAATTTTACCTGGCATAGCACCCACATAAGTTTTACGGTGGCCGCGAATTTCGGCTTCATCACGAACGCCACCTAAAGAAATACGGGCAAAGGGGCGATTGAGAGCTTGAGCTATCGAACGAGCCAATGATGTCTTACCAACTCCAGGAGGGCCCACTAAACATAAGATTGGCCCTTTCATATTTTTGGAGAGCGCCAGTACTGATAAGAACTCAGTGATTCGCTCTTTCACTTTTTCTAAGCCCCAATGATCGTGATCGAGAATACGCTCGGCCTCTTTCACATCGTGGCGATCTTCGGAGTATTCATACCAAGGAAGCGAAAGTACCCAATCAATGTAGTTTCTGACAACGGTGGCTTCAGCACTCATTGGTGACATCATTTTCAGTTTTTTGATTTCTTTCTGAACTTTCTCTTTTGCCTCTTTGCTCATCTTTTTGGCTTTGGCTTTTTCTTCGAGTTCTTGTAGTTCGGCCTGATAGTCGTCTTTTTCGCCAAGTTCTTTTTGAATGGCCTGCATTTGCTCATTCAAATAGTATTCTTTTTGCGATTTTTCCATCTGCTTTTTTACACGACTGCGGATTTTACGTTCAACTTCAAGAATTTCAATCTCGCCGGTCATCAAGTTGAGGAGGTGTTCTAAACGCTTTGCTGGATCAAAGATTTCAAGCACTTTCTGCTTCTCTTCAATTTTTAGATTCAATTGGGCAACGATGATGTCAGCAAGTTCGCCTTCATTTTCAATCGTTGAAACCCGCATCAGAATTTCAGGCGGGATTCTCTTATTGAGCTTTACATAAGTTTCAAATGTCGATTTTACCGAGCGCACAAGAGCTTGCGCCTCAAGTCTGCTGCTAGGAGCCTCTTCAATAGCTTCGATTTCAACCCGGAAAAATGGTTCAGTGGATTGATACGACTTAATGAGAACCCGCTTTTTACCCTCAACGAGTACTTTTACCGTGCCATCAGGAAGACGTAAAAGCTGAATGATTGTTCCGATCGTACCGATATCATAAATATCTTTTGGATCGGGGTTATTGGTTTTTGCGTCTCTCTGGGCCGCTAAAACAATATCTGTTTGTTTACTCATGGCTTCTTCGAGGGCGCTAATGCTTTTTTCGCGTCCTACAAAAAGAGGCATCATCATGTGAGGAAAAATGATCAAGTCCCTTAGCGGTAACAGAGGGAGTGAATTACTTTTTTTGGTGCTTTCGCTCATAGATACTCCTTGGCGCTTGTTGGGAATATGCGTTCGCTTCGGACATTGTCTAAGAAAAAAAGCCAAAAAGTAACAGATAAACTCATAAGTGCTACTGAAACAAGTGC
>CAZYOE010000165.1:1959-2574 GCA_964648725.1 uncultured Pseudobdellovibrionaceae bacterium
AAAAAGTAACTAAAACTTTTTGGCTTTTTAATAGATTCTATGAAGCGTATTTAACTATTGATTAAGAAGCACTCTCGCTACCTTCCTTTTTCGGTTCTTCGTCTGCACTGCGCAGTGTGATCTTAGGAGCTGCTCCAGAATTAATCACATCTTCGTCAATGACGCATTCCTTGACGTTTGGCTTGGAAGGGATCTCGTACATGATATCAAGCATTGCTTGTTCAAGTACTCCACGAAGTCCTCTAGCGCCAGTTTTTCTTTTGAGTGCTTGTTGAGCAACTGCACGAAGTGCCTTTTCAGTGAACTTAAGGTCGACGCCTTCGTAGCTGAACAATCGCTGATATTGTTTAGTGATCGCATTTTTAGGTCGAGAAAGGATGTCAATAAGGGCATCCTCTTCCAATGGATCTAGCACTGACAATACTGGTAAGCGCCCAATAAACTCAGGAATCAATCCAAACTTTGATAAGTCATCAGGTTCAATCTTACGAAGAACGTTTTCTTTGGCGTAGTCTTTTTCAGACTGGGTGCGAATATCTGCAGCAATTCCCATTGTTTTGTTGGAAATTCTCTGCTCGATAATCTTATCAAGGCCAACGAATGCGCCGCCGCAGA
>CAZYOE010000165.1:2584-9804 GCA_964648725.1 uncultured Pseudobdellovibrionaceae bacterium
TCAACTTGGATAAACTCTTGTTGTGGATGCTTACGACCACCTTTGGGTGGAAGGTTAGCAACTGTTCCTTCCAAAATCTTTAAAAGGGCTTGCTGAACACCTTCACCACTCACATCGCGAGTGATTGATGGGTTTTCAGACTTACGGGAGATTTTATCGATTTCGTCGATATAAATAACTCCGCGTTTTGCTTTTTCAACATCGTAATCAGCAGCTTGTAAAAGGTTGAGCACAACGTTTTCAACGTCCTCACCCACATATCCAGCTTCTGTGAGCGTTGTGGCGTCTGCCATAGCAAAGGGCACATTTAGAATTTTAGCAATAGTTTGTGCTAAGAGAGTTTTTCCAGACCCAGTTGGGCCGACGAGAAGGATGTTACTCTTTTGAAGCTCAATGTCTTCCTTTTTTGCTTTTCCAGCACTGTTAATTCTCTTGTAGTGGTTATGTACAGCCACTGAAAGAGCTTTTTTCGCGTAGTCTTGGCCTATGACATAGTCATCGAGGTAAGTTTTGATTTCAGATGGTTTCGGAACTCGGAGGCCACCTTTTGTGGTATCTTCGCGGTCTTTTTCTTCGATGATGATATCGTTACAAAGATCGATACACTCGTCACAAATATAAACGCCAGGGCCTGCGATAAGTTTTTTAACCTCTCGTTGGCTCTTACCACAGAAACTACAGCGGAGGGTTCCGAAGGTTTCATTACGGTTCATGGATTACCTCGCTTGCTCGCTTTACGGAAATCAACAACATGATCGACAAGGCCGAACTCTTTAGCCTCTTGAGCCGTCATAAAATTGTCGCGATCCATTGCTTTCGTTAAGAAATCAAAAGATTTCTGGGTGTGGGTTTCGTAAATTTTCGTTAATTTTTCTTTAGTGCGAATCATTTCTTTCGCTTGAATCTCGATATCACTCGCTTGCCCACTGAGGCCACCTTGAATTAAAGGTTGGTGAACCATAACTCGAGAGTTTGGCATGATATATCTCTTGCCTGTAGTTCCGGCAGCCAAGAGAAGAGAGCCCATACTTGCAGCCATTCCTATACAATATGTTGCCACGTCACATTTCACAAACTGCATGAGGTCGTAAATACCGAGGCCGGCACTGACGCTTCCGCCTGGTGAGTTAATATAGAGGTGAATGTCCTTTTCAGGATTATCCACTTCAAGAAATAGAATTTGCGCCATAATGCTGTTCGCCACTTCGTCGGTGACCGGGCTTCCCAAAATGATGATACGGTCTTTTAGGAGGCGCGAATAAATGTCGTAGCTTCTTTCACCACGAGCTGTCTGTTCTATGACGTATGGAATGAGTGCCACTGAAGCTCCCTTGTTGTTTGCTAAAACTTGACGGTGTTCTCAATTTGGAGACACCGCATCCCCCTCATCGGTTTTTATCGCAAAGACTTTAGAAAACAAATGGAATTTACCTATCAATCAGGCGATTCTGTCTAATCGTGGGGATGTTTAAGATTGGGAGTCTTGCTGCCTTGTTCCTTTTTGGCCTGATTTAGCCCTGGATCTTGCTTTTTTCGCGGTTCCGTCCTTAATTCTCGGTTTGTTCAAGTTAGATATAGAGACAAGTTCGCCTCAGATATGACTTGGCGCAGCAGCTTCAGAAAAGGAAAAGTATATGAAAATGGAACTTCAACAAGGTTTAAAACCCACTTCCGACTCAACTACATTAGTCTTGTTTGTGACTCAACCAAAGTCAGAGAGTAAAGACGCCAACAAAGCACCTCTCTGCCATAATTTACCGGCAGACCTAAAAAAACTGTTCAATGAAGCCGTTGCTGACAAAGTCTTAACTGGTGCTCCTGGGGAACCAGTCCTTTTCCGAAATAATCCAAATCTTGGATATAAACACATTTTATTTTTAGGTTTGGGCGCTTGGGATGGAGAAGATCCTGAAATTTTGCGCTCCGTTGGTGGAACTCTTGAAGGCGTCGTGACAGCTGGAAAGTTGTCTTCAGTGACTCTTGATTTAAGCACCATCGATGATTCCATCTCTGGCACTCACTTACAAGCTCTCACAGAAGGGATTGGTTTGGCGTCTTATCGCTTTGAAGAATTGATGTCAGCAAAGAAAGAAAAACCAAAAGAATCCAAAGTGATGCTGAGTTTGTCTCATATCACAAAGACTCATAAGGATGCCTTCGAGCATGCTAATATTTTGATTGAATCAGTCTGTTTTTCTCGCCGTCTCGGAGATATGCCGGGTAACTTAATGACTCCGACCATCTTGGCGGAAGAAGCTAAGAAAGCTGCCAAAGGAACCAAAATCAAAGTGACCGTTTGGGACAAAGCTCGCATTAAAAAAGAGCGTATGGGAGGTCTCCTTTGTGTCGCTCAGGGAAGCGATGAAGAACCTCGTTTTATCATTATGGAGTACAAGGGTGGTAAAACCACACAAAAGCCGATTGTGTTTGTGGGTAAAGGTCTTACTTTTGACACTGGTGGAATCAGCATTAAGCCTGGCGCCGGCATGGAGGAGATGAAATACGATATGTGCGGCGGTGCGAATGTTATTGGTGCCATCCATGCAATTGCAAAAATGAAACTAAAAGTGAATGTGGTTGTTCTTGTTCCATCCACTGAAAATATGCCTGGAGCCAGTGCTATCAAGCCAGGTGATGTTGTGCGTGCTCGCAATGGTAAAACCTACGAAGTAAACAATACTGATGCAGAAGGTCGCCTGATTTTATCTGACGCACTCTGTGTGGCTTCTGAAATGAAACCACAAATGATTGTTGATGCTGCAACATTAACAGGTGCTATGGTCATTGCTCTTGGTAACACTCACACCGGATATTTCACTAAGAATAATGAACTTAAATCTGAAATTGAAAATGCAGCTCAAGCTTCTGGTGAATGGGTATGGCACTTGCCTCTATGTGATCACCACACAAAAGATATGAAAGGTACTTTTGCCGACCTTTCCAACTTGGCCGCAGGTCGCGGAGCGGGAAGCGCGACGGCAGCAGCATTTTTAGAGCAATTTGTCGAAAAAGGCATTCCTTGGGCTCATTTTGATATTGCTGGAACAGGTTGGGCAACTGGCAATCGTTTGACTTACACTTCCAAAAAAGGTGCGAGTGGTGTGATGGTACGCACTTTTGTAGAACTGGCAAAGAAATACGAATAGGAGAATCAGCAAGATGCGTGAGTTGGTGTTGGCCATCGCCGTTGCAATAGTTTCTTCGATTGCCAATGCGACAGTCATTCGCCGCTATGTGGCTGATGATTTTTATATCGATACCGTTCATGGAAACTCAGAGCCTTTTGAGGCTCGGAATTCGATGTCAAAAGAATCAGAGTCCACGAATTGTCGCGATAATATCAAACAGATTTTATGTATTGTGGCGCCTCCAAAGCCTGAAATGTTGGGACAGCAACAAATTTGTGAGCCTGGGGGCGAATCCTACGCTCCTACCTTTGAAGCTCTCTATGATGCTTATCCACCTGTTCTACAAAAAATGTTTTGTTCGTTGAAGGTTATCAATATTGAACAACAATTTTTTGGAACGGCCTATGCCGGTTTAGTAAAAGACAAGGCCGGCAAGATTTTAGGGGCAGAGATGGGTATCCGTAAGTCGGTGCTCGATGAAGGGTTGAATCTCCGCACTTGGGCCTCTTGGAAGGAACAGCTTTCTTTTGGTGGCGTTAAAGAGTCCTATACAGTGACACCTGGACTCCCGTTGATTGAAACCTCGTCCAAAGAAATCGGCGCTAGCGATTTTCTTTACTTTGTGGTGGCTCATGAGTTTGGACACATGCTTGATTTTTCAAATCAACTGAATCGAACGCTTAATTGTCCTGACTTGCCGGTGACATTTGCAATAGAAGATACTGAGTGTTTAATGGCCGCTGAAAGTTGGGGTGGTATCAGCTGGATTTCTGATCGCGAGGCAAAGCCTGAGAATGAGTTTCCTCATCGTACAGAACTTTGTTTCTATGGGTGTGAGGGCAAATTTATTGCGCCATCTGCCATTGGAGATTTGTACTCAAAACTTTATGAAAGTGAATTTATCAGCATTTATGCAAGCACCCAGCCGTGGGATGATTTCGCCGACAGTCTGGCCTATTTTTTAATGAACAGAAATCTTGATACCCAATATGTGATAAAGACCTCAAAGGGCCACACCTTCGACATTATGGAAAAGGTTCGCTCACAGCGTTGGGCCAAGAAGTATGAATATATAAATCAACTTATTAATAAAACGGATCTTGTTTATCCCTAAGAACAAACAGACTTGCCTTGAGATGAATCTGCTTACATTTACTTTTGACCCCTCACAAGCTCATTTATACCGATTTAAGACGTTAAACCTGTGAGGGTGAAATGCATTTATTTTTTGTTTAGGTATGATTTTTGGCGTTTGGAAACACTTAGTGGGTAACTACGAGCAGATTATATTTCTTTATTTTGATGGTTAGGCTACTCAAGCTCATTAATGGCTTTCTGTATTTTCTCTAATTGGCTCTTGTTTCCGCTCAATTGGGCGGATTTGGAAATCTTAAGCTCCTGTAGCAGAGCTTTAGCCTCTTTAATTTGCTTAAGTTCCTTCTTAATTTTGGCTAACAATAAGCCAGTTTTAAGTTTGTTTGTACCATATGAAAGAGTGAATGCACGCTCAGCCAGCGGAAGAGCATTGGTAAAATCCCTAGCCTCTGCGAGTAGGGAGGCCTGTCGTTGAACATAGGTAAATTCTTTGGGGTAAGCATTTTCCAATTTGCGCAACCAAGCTAGGGCTTCCTCGGGAGGACGAGTCCTTTTAAGGTAATGGACTAAATAAATAATTAGTGTTGGATTGTCGATGCTTGGCTTTAGCTCCATAGTTTTTTGAACCGCAAGTTCAAATTGTTTATGGGTTCATTCTTCTTATTTTGTGCCTCATAAATAGTTCCTAAATAATAATAAAGTTCAGGGATGACTAAGTCTTTTAGTTCAATTAATTCGTTGTTAGCCATAGCCTGTTGAGTGAGTTCTGGAGTTGTAAGCCACTTTTGTACGATTGATTCCGCATTACTTAAGAGTTTATTGTTGGATTCAGCGTAGCTTGCAGCATTCTTAAAAAGTTCGACCAATTGCAAATGCCAGTCGATGCTATAAAAAGAGTTGGGGAAAGCTTCGATAGCTTTGTTGAGGTCTTGGGCATGAGTTTCAGGTGCCGCATCATCAGATTGACTGATAAGGCACATATAATATTCGATTGGCTTTTGCTCGCTTTTTGTAAACCAGTCTAAACATTCCTTAGTTTGTTGGGCTCGAAAAGCATTTTTACCCATCGACAACGCTGCAGCTTTGTCGCCCGCTAATGCCTTTTTCTTTAGCTCTTCAATGGGCAAAGGCAGCGAAATGTTTATGTTGTTGAGGCGTTGAGCCAAAGGTTCAGCCGGTAAGAAATCAAGAATGCGATCGATCTCAAAGCCTTTGGAATTGGTGATGACCATAGTCGGAAAGGCGCGGATCGAATATTTTTCAAGAAGGCTCTGATTATCTTCACGATCCACATCGATTTTTGCCAGTACATAATTTGTGGCCGCCGCTTTAAATTTTGAAGTGTTAAAGCTTTCATGAATGAGGCGAATGCACGCAGGGCACCAGCTAGCGGTAAAGTCGATCAAAACTAATGATTTTTTCTCCTGGGCAACCTGGAGCGCAGCCTTGAGATTGTTTACAATAAATCCCTCTTCATCTTTTTCAATACCAGAATTTTTTGCCGTCATTGTAGAAATGCTTTTGGTATCGGTTAGATCGCCAGTTTCCGAAAGCTTTTCAGTGTGAGGTTCACAAACAGTTTTGGCATCATCGCAAACGTAATACTGAATTTTGGCTCCGGCACTAAGATGACCTTTCCAGCGAAATAACAGTTGTTTATCAGAAGCTAAGGTCGGAGCTAGCTTAGCCTTATTGAGTTCCATATAAGTTGGTGCCTCAGTATTGAAATGAAACCCTTCATCAACGGTAATTTTAGCCGATGAATCAGTTTTTGACAGCGAAAGGTGGGTTTTGCCTTTAGATTTTAAGCTGGCAAAACTAGACGATACCGCAAACGTTAGAACCAGAAACACGAATAAAAACTTCATGAATATCCTCCGTAGTTCCCTTGGTAGATTCTACTGAAAAAGAGCTGGCCTTTTTCAGCAGAATCTAGGTATAACGAGATATTCAACCTCTGGCTACCAATACTTCTCCAGTCAGTTTTTCCTCGCATGTGGGTGGTCAAGGAAACCCCCACCTCCACTATGACACTAATGGAACGATTAACTCTATTTGGGTCGATGATGAACAAAATAGTAATGATCTGTCCGTTTATGAGCTTACTAGTGGAAGTTATCCTACGGGAGCATGGCTAAAAACAACCCTGCCAACCAAAATCAACACGGCGAGTGCTGAATCTCAGCCTTTTTTTACCGGTTCAAAACTGTATTTCAGAAGAGGGGAAAAAATCGTTTACCATAATTACCTTGGTGTTGGCAGCGGTGACTTTGGTTCCAATTCGTCATGGGGTGATGAAGTCACTGTTCTAGAAGGGGGAGGGGTCTCGGTTGGCAATATTTGGGGTGTTGGTGAACCGACTATAGCCAATGTTGGAGGCAAAAATTACTTATATTTTATTTATGTTGTTGTTCGGAGTAATGGACTTGGGGCTTCTAGGTATGATTTTAATACTGAAGTTGGATTTGTCGAAATTTTATAGAGGATTGATGTAAAAATGCGCGCCATCAATAAATGGCTCGCATTCGATATAATAAATAAACTTTTAATATTTAGTTGCAGTTGGTTTTGATGTCTGCTTTCAAGTCAGTCAAAGAATCGATCGCTTTATCTAATTCAGAATTAGAGATTTTTCCGGTTTTTAAAGCATAACGAATTGAGCTGATTTTACTCCAATACATTTGGGTTGATGATCCACAATAGGCATTTATTGCCTCAATAGCTGAAGAATCAGTATTATCCTTAACAGCTGGAGTGGATGCGAAAGAAACAGAATTTAAAGTGAGAGCTGCAAGCAGCAAGATTATTTTCATAACGAGCCTCCGCAGGCAGGCCCTTCAAAAAATATGCCCACTGGATTCAATTTAAATTGCTCTAGCTATCAATGAGTGCCAAAAAATGGCAAAGTCGGTAAATTCCAAGACAGTTTTGAGTCTTCATGAGTCTGCCTCTCTACCAATTAGTGGGGTGTAGTCACGTGCCAATACCAACTATTTG
>CAZYOE010000166.1:0-9794 GCA_964648725.1 uncultured Pseudobdellovibrionaceae bacterium
ATCCATTGGCTTCACTTCCACACCCACAACACCCGTTTGTTTTTTAACCATCTCAGTGAGGAAGAACACGTGAATCAAGCTGCGGCTAATCTCTGTCGTTGCTAAATCACAAAATGCTTCGCGCTCTGCACGCAAAGCCTCTGAGCGATCTGCCATACCATAGGTTTTACTAATCACATCGACCGCTCGCAATGGCGCTGGATAATGGCCGTGAGTGCTTTTCTGTACAGACTCTCTGGCTTTGCTAAACACCACCGGGCGGCCAACAAAACTTTCAAGCACTTTGCTCATCATATTTTTAGGTTTAAACGTCGCACGACGTTTATGTGCGCCATTGCTAATGATTTCTTGCGCCCACTTCATGGTTTCTTTTTCGAGAATGCCAGGATGCACGCACTTATCAACTAATCCCATACGGAGAGCTTTAGGGCCAGCAACCGCTTTACCTTGGAGAATGATTTCCAAAGCTGCCTGCACACCAATCACCCTTGGCATCCTTACGCAACCGCCAAATCCCGGGATAATTCCTAACTTAGTCTCTGGAAGCCCAATTCGAGTGGAAGAATCATCGGAAGCAATTCGATAATCACAAGCGAGGATTAACTCGCAGCCACCACCCATACAGGCACCATGAACCGAAGCGATGGTGGGCATGGGTAAATCTTCGATCATATTGATGATCGCCTGACCGCTCTCCACCGCTTTTTCAAACTCATCACGCTTGTTCATTGACTTGATTTCATCAATATCTGCGCCAGCAATAAATATTTTTGGTTTTTTAGATCGGATCACCAAAGCTCTCGCTTTAGAGGTGCGTACTTCTTCCAAAACTTCTTTCAAACGCATCATGATCGGAGTGCTTAACTTATTAACTTTCTCGCCATAAAGATCAAATTCGACGAGTGCAACTTCTCCTTGATAGGATAAACGGATACTTTCTTGCACGCTCATGACTATGCCTCCCTCTCGATAATCATCGATCCACCTTGACCGCCACCAATACATAATGTGGCCAATCCAAACTGAACGTTTCTTTGCTGCATCTCTTTCATTAAAGTAATAATTAGCCGAGTGCCCGTTGCACCCACTGGGTGACCTAGCGCAATCGCGCCACCATTCACGTTAACAATATCCGGAGAAACACCGCCAATTTTATTCGAGAGACCCAAACGTTTTTGTGCAAATTCATCACTATCAAAAGCCTTCATGCATGAAAGCACTTGAGCTGCAAAAGCCTCGTTCAATTCAACAAGGCCGATGTCTTTCATTGAAAGACCGGCGCGTTTCAACGCCACTGGTGTTGAGAAAGCCGGACCTAATCCCATGCGCTCAGGCTCTAACCCAGCAAAGCCGTAACTTCGAACAGTGGCAATGGGTTTGTAACCCAACTCTTTCGCTTTATCACGACTCATAAGTAAGACCATCGCTGCGCCATCGGTGATGGGGCACGAGTTACCAGCAGTAATTGATCCTGTGGCTTTATCAAAAAACGGTTTTAGTTTAGCCAAGGCTTCCATTGTTTGATTTTCACGAGGCCCAATATCATCGCTGATCACTTCAGTATAATTCGGCGGCAAAAAGACCGGCGCGATTTCTACTTTAAAACGGCCCGTCTTAATGGCTTTTGCCGCCTTAAGATGACTGGCCAAAGCAAACTGATCTTGTTCCTCGCGCGATAGACCAAATTCTTTTGCCAGAATTTCGGCGGTTTGCCCCATGTTGATTCCTACAAATGGATCTGTCAGCCCCTTCATCACACCAATGATAGGCTTATATGGAGTCTCAGCCATCGGTGCCGTTGTGACCATGTCAACAATCTGTTTAAGATCGGCTTTTAAAAGAGAACCTAAAATTGAGAGGCGCTGGCCCGCAGTTTTTGCGGTTCCCAACTTTTCAAAAAGCTTTGTAAATGCCGAACTCATTAGGAGTGGCATTTGTGACATATTTTCCGTACCACCGGCGATCACAACATCCATGGTGCCTGACTTGATACGCTCAAAACCAGAAGCAATACTTTCCATGGCAGAAGCACAATTTCGGTGAACTGTGTAAGCAGACGTTTTTAAAGGAACACCCGCGCCTAAAGCTACTACACGCGACACATTCACTGCGTCCACTGGGTTCCCAGCGTTACCAAGAATCACCTCATCCACCAGATTCACATCCAAGTTGGTTTTTGCGATTAATTCCTTTAATGCAGTTTTCCCTAAGTCGGCGGCATGCACATTTTTTAACGCCCCCCCGGCTTTTGCAAAGGGAGTTCGCACACCTTCGACAATTACAACATCTCTGCCTGACATAGTATTTCCTCCACCATTTCAGCATTTCAATCCAGCCATCCTATCCAAGGAGATTACTGAAGTCATTTTGAATACATTGCATCAAACAGGAAGTTCTACCTAACTCTAAAAATGAGACGTAAGCTGTGGGTATTCATTGAACCGAACTTTTTTTTAAACAGAGGAATGAGTAAAATGAGTTTAGACAAAGAAGCCCTCGAATATCACTCTCATCCACGTCCTGGAAAAATTGAAATTCACCCCACAAAGCCCTGCAACACTGAAAAAGCCCTGTCTCTGGCCTACTCGCCTGGCGTGGCGGATCCCTGTAAAGTGATCGCTAAAGACCCACTCAAGGTTTACGAATATACAACGAAAGGCAACCTTGTTGCCGTTATCTCTAATGGCACAGCGGTTCTCGGGCTTGGTAATATCGGGCCTCTTGCTGCAAAACCAGTCATGGAAGGTAAGGGAGTTTTGTTTAAACAATTTGCAGGCATCGATGTGTTTGACCTGGAACTCAATGCACCAGGCATTGAGGAGTTTATCGCTGCAGTCAGAACCCTTGAACCAACCTTTGGAGGCATTAACCTCGAAGACATCAAAGCTCCAGAATGCTTTGAAATTGAAGAGCGACTTAAAACAGAGATGAAAATCCCGGTCTTTCACGATGATCAACATGGAACTGCCATTATTTCAGGCGCGGCTCTGATCAATGCTTGCGATGTGACCCAACGTAAACTTAATGAAATTAAAGTAGTATTTAACGGTGCTGGAGCCGCAGCTAATTCCTGTGCGCAGATTTTTGTAGCCCTGGGAGTTAAACGCGAGAACATTGTGATGTGTGACTCTCAGGGTGTGATTTACAAAGGCCGCAAAGAGGGTATGAACAAATACAAAGAAAAATTTGCTTCGACTACCGAAGCCCGCAACCTTCATGACGCTCTTCGTGGAGCGGATGTTTTTGTCGGCCTCAGTGTCGCCGGCGCCTTAACCCCGGAAATGCTCATCGAAATGAACAAGCAGCCGATTGTTTTTGCGATGGCCAACCCAGATCCTGAAATTGTTCCCGATGTGGCCCGAAAAGCCCGGCCTGATGTAATCATCGCCACAGGCCGCTCTGATTATCCTAATCAAGTAAACAACGTTTTAGGTTTCCCTTCGATTTTCCGCGGTGCCCTCGATACCCGCGCCACCCAAATTAACGAAGAAATGAAACTCGCAGCCGTCAAAGCCCTGGCACAGCTGGCCCGCGAAGATGTTCCTGAGAAAGTGTCCGCCGCCTATGGAGGTAAACATTTTAAGTTTGGTCCGGAGTATTTGATTCCTAAACCTTTTGATACGCGGGTGCTTCGACGTGTGGCCTCAGCAGTCGCGAAGGCCGCCATGGACTCGGGAGTCGCGCAACACCAAATCACCAATTGGGAAACTTATGCCGATCGCCTTGAAGGATTTCAGGGCCCTTCCAAAGTTTTTGTCAGGTCAGCCATGCATCGAGTGAAAGCGCAGGCGAGTCACGACCCCAAAGGTTTACCAAAAATCGCGTTCCCTGAAGCCTCCAGCCAAAAGATCCTTAAAGCCTTGCAGCTACTTCAAGAAGAACAAATCTGCGAGCCGATTCTGGTGGGTGACCCAAAACGCATTCGTGACCGCATTCAACATCTAGAGATTCACGGACTCGATGATATTCCAATCATTAATCCTCTGACCAGCGACAAATATTCTGAATATGTTCAAAAACTTCATGAAATGCGCCAACGCAAAGGCGTGACTTTGAATGAGGCCGAAAGATTGGTCACTATGAGCGATTACTATGCTTCAATGATGGTTCATTTGGGTGATGCTGATGGCCTGATCACAGGTGCTACAACCGACTATGCCACCGCAGTTAAGCCCATTTTGCAAATCATTGGGGTCAATAAAAAGAGTACGGCAAGTGGTTTGAACTTTGTGCTCTTGGAAGATCGTTTTCTCTTACTAGCTGATACAACCGTGAATATTAATCCTTCGGCAGAACAATTAGCCACCATGGCCTGGCAAGCTGCACGTGTAGCGTTGCACTTCCATCAAAAGCCTCGCGTGGCCATGCTCAGTTATTCTAACTTTTCAGGGGTGGGTGAAACCCCTCTCAAAATGAAACGGGCGACTGAAATTTTACAAGAGCGACACCCTCATCTGTTGGTCGACGGAGACATTCAGGCTGATACAGCGGTTAACAATGATATCATGCAAAGAATTTTCCCCTTTTGCCGAATCCAAGAAGGTGCTAACATACTCTTATTCCCGAACCTTGAAGCAAGTAATATTGCCTATAAGCTTTTACAACAATTGGGAAAGGTGGAAGTAATAGGACCATTTTTAATGGGAGCTCGAAAAGCTGCAAACGTCCTACAACGAACAACTACTGTTGAATCGATTGTCTCCACTGTCGTCCTTACCGCTCTTGAAGCTCAGTTTTATCGTGAATATCACAAGGTAGCTCAAAACAATGAGTAGTCAATCACGACTGATGCAGGACCAAGAAAAGGTTATTGTGGTGGGCGTAGGCCTTAAAACCGACGCCGCCACCGAAATCAGAGACAATCTTGCCGAGCTCACTGAACTTGTCGATGCCGCCGGTGGTGATGTCGTTGGTTCGGTTGTTCAAGTGCTGCCCCAATGGAATCCTTCTTTGTTGATTGGGTCCGGTAAGGCCGAAGAAATTCGCCAGATGGTCGAGGAATTAAGCGCGACCGCGGTGATCTTCGATCACCAACTGAGCGGAGTGCAAGCCCGCAACCTACAAAGTTTGTTTAATATCAAAGTCATCGATCGCAACCAACTTATCTTAGATATTTTTGCCCAACGCGCTCGTACTTTCGAAGGGAAGCTACAGGTTGAGCTGGCACAGATGCTCGATCAAATGCCACGCATGGTTGACGCCTGGATGGGCTCACTTTCGAGATTGGGCGGCGGTATCGGAACCAGAGGCCCGGGTGAAACCGCCCTCGAAAATGACCGTCGCCGCATTCGTGAACGCGTTTCACAAATCAAAAAGAAGCTCGATAGCGTTCGTAAAAATCGCGCCCAACACAGGCAATCCCGCCGGCGCAATGAAGTTCCAAGCTTTGCTATGATCGGATACACGAACTCGGGGAAGAGTTCGTTATTAAACCGCCTGACCGGAGCTCAAGTCTTGGTGAAAAACCAGGTTTTTGCAACCCTCGACCCGACCACGCGTAAGGTTTTTTTACCGAACTGTCCTCCTGCTGTGGTGACAGACACGGTGGGATTTATTCGTAAACTACCACCGCAGCTCATTGAAGCATTCAAAGCCACACTCGAAGAAAGCGCGGAAGCCGACATCTTGCTTCATGTGGTCGACTTGTCGTCACCCGCCATGCAACGGCAAATGGAAGTTGTGGACGAACTCATTAAAGAGTTTGGCTGGGATCAGAAGCCTGTGATTTATGTTTTTAACAAATTGGATACTGCTTCGGTTGAAGCGCGTTTTAAAGTCAAACAGTATCCTCGGGTTTTTGTCAGTGCGCTCACCGGCGAAGGCTTGGATGCTCTGAAAGACATGATGGTTCAAAAGATCAGCGAACTGCAAATGGATGTGCAGCTGTATTTTCCACGTACGGAAGAACATCGAATTTTTGACCTCTCCCGCGAGACTCGAATTATTCGCAAAGAACCTGCGACAGAAGGCACTGTTTGTTATGCCCAATTGACTCCAACGATGATCAATCGCTGGAAAGAGTATTTGGTGAAATAATCCCAGCATTCAACTTGCCGCTTAAGAATCTAGATTGACTCATTCTCCATAAAATTTGATGGTACTCCCATATTTGGTGCTTTAACACACTTGGGGAGGGAACTTGCAAATTATTAAAGCTTTCATACGTTTTTTTGTTTTGGCCTTAGTCTGCTATGTCAGCTTTGGATGTATCAACACTTCAGAGGTGCGGGCGCAACCATCCAAAAAAGATCCTTCCCAATATGTTCCTCATCAATTGATTGTGAAGTTTAAATCTTGCGCCACCAGCAGCGGACGTGCTTCAATTTTACAAAAATACCAATTTCAAGTTATTAAACAATTTCAGACTAATGGCGCCCTACTCCTCCAATTGCCAAACCAACTCCTTCAGAACGAGCAATCACTGAAACTGTTTTCCCAACAATTGGCGAGTCTTCCTGAACTAGAGTATGCTGAACCTAACTGGATCGTTCATTCCATGGGTCAGCCTAATGGCCCTCTCTTTGATCAATTTTATGCCCTCAGCAGAAACTCAAATCTTAGAGACCAAATATTTGCCCAAAAAGCTTGGAGCAAAACCACCGGTTCGTCACAGGTTCTCGTGGCAGTTATTGATTCAGGTATTGATTACAATCATCAGGACCTGGCTGGAGATTATTGGCACAACGCCGGTGAGTCAGGCAGTGATTCGAGGGGCCAAGACAAAAGAACAAACGGTATCGATGATGATCACAATGGAAAAATTGATGACTGGCGCGGCTGGAATTTTCTGGATAACAACAATGACCCCATGGACTCCAATGAACACGGAACCCATTGTGCCGGAACCATTGGCGCTGTTGGGAATAAGGGCGTTGGTATCACCGGAGCCAATGGGAATGTCTCTCTGGTTGGTTTGAAATTTATCAATCGCGATGGGGTCGGCTCGATCGCTGACGCCATTTCAGCCGTCGAATATGCCATCTCCATTGGTGCTCACGTCATTAATAATAGCTGGGGCGGTGATGAATATTCTGAAACCATGGCCGCAGTCATTCGCAAGGCCGATGCCGCCGGCATTGTTTTCGTCGTCGCCGCAGGGAATGATTCCAATAACAATGACATCGGCCCAGATTATCCTGCTTCCTACCCTATTGATAATATTATCTCGGTGGCGGCGGTTGATGGCCAAGGTCAACTGGCAAGTTTCTCCAATTATGGACCACGAACGGTTCATATTGCAGCTCCGGGAGTACAAATTCTTTCCACGGTCCCTGGCAATGATTACGCGCGCCTCGATGGAACATCGATGGCGGCACCTTATGTATCTGGAGCGGCCGCATTGATTAAAGCGCGTTTTCCGCAACTAAACGTAAGAGAAATCAAGGCTCGCCTCCTCGGCGGAGCCACGCCCTCCGCAGCCCTTCAGCCTTATGTCAGAACAGGCTTATTAAACATCGACAATGCTCTTAATAATGATTTCACGCCACCACCGGCACCACAGAGAGTCAGAGTGTTAACAACGTCTGCCAGTTTTTTAGATCTCGAATGGGATTATAATGCCGCTACCGATGGAGACATTTATGGGTTCGACGTTCGGTACTCGCAAAGTCCGATCAACTCAGAGAGCGAATGGCAGACTGCCACCGCCGCAACTATTGCCATGGGGCCAAGCTTGAGCAACCAAAAGACATTTCTCGCTCGTGTCAACAATTTTCCTTTGAACTCCTCGGGCTATCTCCAAGTGCGCGCGTATGATCGCTCGGGCAATTGGAGCCCGCTCACAACTAACCTTTCCTTCGCCCTCCAGAAAGTAAAATCTGTTTACGCCAATCGCGGCGACTCGCTCGAAGGAATCACTATTAATGGTTCGTGGGACATAGAAAATCTCTCAGGAGTTGGACGGGTTCTTTCGGATAGCCCCGGCGGGACTTATGGGTTTGACCAAACCACGACTCTCACCTTAGCGCCCATCGAAATGACGGGCACTGAGGTTATTCTTACTTTTGCCACTAAGCATGAGTTTGAATTGGGATATGACTTTGGCTATCTCGAGGTATCGACAGACCAAGGAGCGTCCTGGTTCCAAATGGCGGTCTTCAATGGCTCATTAGATTGGACAGCCTTTGCTTACTCAATCACGCCGCCCACAAAATCAAGCATCCTGATACGCTTTCGCATCACCAGTGATCGAACCACTGCCAAAGATGGTTGGTATCTGGCGAACTTGGCTGTATACTCAAACTAAGGGTTTATTAACCGACTGGGTAAGTGGAAGTTGGCCTCACTCGAGTCATTTCTTAAACCGCAGTCGGTCTCATTTTGATACTGCATAACATTTTAGTTCCAACGGTTCCAATTATCGCGGTCACTCCATTTGAAACAGCCCAAATCTCTGATGAACGTGATTTTGGGCTTTCTGTAAGGATGATTGGTCCAATTATTGGTAGGAAAGTTTGGCATCAACTTTGAAGTAGCAATAAGCATGAAGTATTCCAATCAGAACTTACATAGTTATTGTTTGATTTTGATACAGTTCGCAATGATTCTCATTACCGAAGTTTCGTTGGCGAACACTGTACTTATTGGCAACATTGTGCGGAAGTGGGAAGACTATAAATCGAAACATGGCAATTCTGATTATAAGGGTCCGTCGCCAAAAATAATTGAATCTCTGACGGCGAATTCAGTTGCAATAGGCGCCCTCGTAAATCCAACGATGGCCGTTGGAACCGTCGCATTAAAAGTCGGTCCTCAATTGAAAGTCATATTTGAGCCCTCAGTAAAGAATGTCCCTGTAAAGAGCACAAAAACCTTTGACAGTATAGATGACCTATTGGAGTGGTATCATGATTTTAAACTTAAACCTACAGGGTCATTCAAAGTGTTTCTCCAAAATGAATCTCGGGCTATTGCCCATTATTCTTTTGGGGATAAACTTCGTGCGCTGAATGATGACAAATTCTCTCGGCTTTTTAGTAACTATTCCAAAGGAACAAGCAAAGAAACGGTCACCTACATTCTATCACACCGCTACGGTGGTGGGCGCCGAGCCGCTGAATATAATAGCCTTGATGCTGCCACAAAGGTTCTCGAAAACAGCCAAAACCGCTATAACGAATTCGTCATTAGAGAACATCTAGTTTGGCGAGAACGCGATCCTCTCACGCACCAGTTCATAAACAAATCTCAAGATCAAATTGTTGGTATTTGGAAGAATGGGAAATGGTTTCAGAAACCATTCAAAGGTGTAACTCAACAACGCGTTCAGCACATTAATTGGTCCCCAGAAACTGAGCCTTTAGTGGGCAATCCGCAATAAACAAAATTCATACCTTAATTTTAAGAGTACAGTTCGCCTGGGTTTAAATCGAGGTTTTCAAAATCTCCCCCTAGGAGAACACTATTTGTTTTGAGAGATAGTTTATCAAAGGGTCGACACGTTATCCTAAGCCACTGACTAGTGCAGAATCCAACCGAAGGCCCCCTGGATGGGGGACTTCGGGGTTGGTCGTCAGGAGTCTTCCGGGGAAAGGATGCCCCTGCCAACTGGAAGAGGCTTCGAATGCGGCAGAGTATTCCAAATTGAGTTCCAATCCCATTAACTCGACTTTACGATAAAAAATATCGAACCCTTCTACTTATCTAAAAATCTATGCGCGATGGGTAACTTCGAGAATGAAAAAAAAATAGTTCATTCTTAAGACGCCCACAATGAGCCATTTCCATGACATAAAAGCTGTTGGGTCTCTAACTTTGAGTGGGGTGACGCAAAAAGTGTTACTTTTTAAGTGGCA
>CAZYOE010000167.1:0-9769 GCA_964648725.1 uncultured Pseudobdellovibrionaceae bacterium
TGCTGCTAACCAAGGATTATGTTTCAGCGGGCGGGCGTGGAAAAAGGCTATTCAGTAACATAGGATTTGAGCTCGGACGAGAGCTACAATAGTTAGCTCCTATTGTAGCCTAGTGGTTATTACAAAAGGTGAGGCAATTGATATGAAACAATTAATTTGGGATTTACCAACGAGATTCTTTCACTGGCTTTTGGCAATTTCAGTGATCTTGGCCTTTGGATTTGCACAACTCACTGAGAAAGAATCACCGCAATTTTATCTCCACGTTGTTTTTGGTGTACTCGCAGGAATTTTAGTCATCTGGAGGGCTATCTGGGGCTTCATAGGTAGTGAAAATGTTCGGTGGAAGAATCTATTGGTCCGACCGTCTTTGGTCATTGACTATGTAAAACAGGTTGCGAGTGGTCACGGAGTTTATCATGCTGGACACAATCCTGCCGGTGCTATTGCGGCTTTGGGACTTTTGCTTCTGGTTGTTCTCACAGTCGCGACGGGTCTTTTGAGTCCGCAAGCCGAACTTTTTGAAGAACTGCATGAATCACTTCCATTCGCGTTGATCGGTCTCGCTGTCGTTCACGTTATTGGAGTCATCGTGGCAACTAGAATGAATAAAGAGAATTATCTACTCGGAATGTTTAGTGGCAAAAAACGGGCCACCGAGACAGAGGCCATAGCTCACGCTCATCCTTTGGCCGCATCAGTTATGCTGGTCCTTGTATTAGGAGTCTGGGGCTATTTTATTAAAGGTTTCGATTTGCAAAAAGCCCTTTTTACCGCACCAGGATCGCAGTGGAGTTTTCAAGTAGGAGAACCCGAAGCTGAAAGTGAACAAGATAGATCTTCAGAAGCTGGTGATTCGGAAAACAAAGAGAGCGGCGCACATCAGAAGGAAGAGGACTCAAAGGGTAAAGGCGATGCTGATGGCGATGCAGATAGAGATGATGACAATGACTGAACCTTCAAGTTTTGAAACAGTAATGGTTCCTGAGAAAGTGTTTGAAAGAAAAGTTTTTAAGAAAATGAGGCCCGCGAGTAAAAATCGATTCTATTGTCCTCAGAAAATGCAAACTCATGCAAATTAATCAACAGCGCGAACGATGGTTCATTATTGTGTTACTAGCGGGTGTGTTTTTGTTTGTCATCGGCGACATTTTATCCGATTCACGAGAGCAACTTAAAGGTGCTCATCTGGTGGTGGAGCTAGGAATCGGATTATTTTCTTTTTTGGGGATCGTATTCTTTTATATCGTCTCGGCAAAAGCGCGTTTAGATTTAGCGGATACACAAAGTAATCTATCGAATACAGCGAGAGAATTAGAGGAAGCTCGCTTACAACTACAAGTATCGCAGGAACAAAAGTTGAAACTCGAAAAAGAAGGAGAACAATGGCGTTCGGAAGCGCAAAAGTTTATTCAAGGACTTTCTGCAAGCATAGA
This sequence comes from uncultured Pseudobdellovibrionaceae bacterium, assembly GCA_964648725.1. Lineage (GTDB taxonomy): Bacteria > Bdellovibrionota > Bdellovibrionia > Bdellovibrionales > Bdellovibrionaceae > CAUJGP01. The sequence continues at coordinate 1,437 of CAZYOE010000167.1, forward strand.
TCGTCAATTGCATCAATGGGCATTGACCACTGCAGAAAAAGAAGTTGCGTTGCTATTATTGAAGGGGCTTAGTCTTAAAGAAATCGCTTTTATTCGCGGAGTGGCAGAAAAAACAATTCGTGCCCAGGCCACAGTCATTTACGAAAAATCAGGATTGAATGGTCGATCTGAGTTGGCGGCCTTTTTTTTAGAAGACCTCCTCTCGCCCAATCAATAAGAATTATTCCGTTCGTCTGACTAAAATAATCGTAACATGCCAGCATTACATTGCCTCGCCGAGTTGCTCATTTGATTCTATTTAGACGAAGTGAGGTGGGATTCCCTGAAAGTGAATTTTAGGAGCTAAGTTACATAAAGTAGGAATCGATACATTAGTCTGACTCCGTCTTGTGGGGCGCATCAGGAAAACCCGCTTTCATTTTTAATCAACATATTTCTGGATTGCAAAGGCCATTATCTCTCATTACGCTAGTGATGGAGGTTCCTTTGCATCTACAAAATATAAAATTCTTATCACTTTTCTTGGCTCCATTTGTAAGTTCATTTATAGCATTTTCTCATGCGCAAGGTGCGCCCGAATCTTCCGAAACTGATGGGCATGAAAAAACAGCTCTTGCAACACATCAAAATTGGCTTTGTTCATCGTTTAGCTTTGGGTCGGTTAAAAATGAAGGGTCATCCTTAAAGAATGAAATTGAACTGAAGTTGAGATATATTAGGGATTTTGGTTACTTTGGCTTGGGCATGGGTATTTCCTTCGATGAGACTGGAGTTGGTTCTTCGACTGAAAGGTCAACTTCCACTGAATTATTAGCAAAGATAAATTTCGTAGAAAATCAGCCGGGTACAAGGATCGTCCCGCATTTGATCTTCGGCATTGGCGACTCGCTGACAAATATTATTTCTGATTCCGGGCTAATCGCTAGTTCCGAATTTAAAAGCAATTTTATGAGTGTTGGACTGGCTGTCGATATTTTTCCTTTTAATAGCACAACTGCCATTACCCCTGGTTTTTACTTTTTAAAACAAAAAACAGATTCGGGCTTTGAAAGCACAAGGCAGTCCCTTGCGCTTGGGTTTGCCTTTGTCTATTAAAAAAATGAAAAACTGATGCTAATAAGCTCTTTTAATAAGGAATAAATATGCAGCTTGGCGAGGCCATGGAGGGCGGTTCAATCGTTCAAACATTGCCTAATCTTCCCAAATCCCAAGAAGTCTCTACCTTGTTACTACACTCAACTGTGCTGATCCAATATAAGGATTTAATTGGAGAAGGCTTAAATCCCGGGATGGGTGGTATCGTGTATAAACTTAGTTAAATAGTAGCGAACTACGCTTTCGGCCTTCACCGGCTGACTTCGATAAGTCCAAATTGTTTCATTGAAGGGGCCCCACATCATTTCAAGGATTTCTTCTTCGCTTCTAAATTGCGAAGAATTGAGGTTACTGTTTACAGCCTGGCCAATAAAATTCATTGATGCTACAGCAGGAAGTGCTGGATTGAGAAAATGAGTTCGAATGGAAATGATTCCAGGTTGTTTCAGGGAAAAAATTAATTTAAACCCATTTCGAAAAAGCATAAAATCGGCATGTGTCTTTGCCACTCCGTAGACTTTTATTTTTCCAGACGAATCAACTTTTAGATCATTAAAGACCTCTACCGCTTGGTTGAATTCATTCCTAAGCTGTGCGAGAAATGACAGCGCGGCACCTATCATTGTGCGTTCGGGATCGATACTTGAAGCAAAATCTATGACACCAGTCTCTTCGATCCGTTCTTCGGCTTTTATGAGTTCTTGAATCCATTCAAATTTTGCTTCCATTGTGCCTCCGTCCTATCGCTGCAAAATTGGCCGTTCTAATAGCTCATGATGAAGACTACACCAAGCATCTAGGGGTGTATTTTCATCATGCGGGGTGACGAAGTCGCCCCAATGCCAACAGAATTAATTTACAGACGGACTTTGGCCGTCTGTAAATTATTAAACCATTGCTAAATTTGAAAGCCAATAAAAGTACTCGTTTTATCAGGTCCAGAAAAATCTGGTCGGTGGTAAATACCAAAGAGGCAGGTCACTGGAAAGTAATAGCCTAAAGTAAGGTCACCTTTAAATTCGACTCCGTAACTTGAGTAGTATTGCTTGAGGTAGGTGCGTTGATAATTCTGTGAGGTGTGATCGAGGGCAATTTCATCAACCGCAAGGGCCTCGGTATAGAAATTCATACGCGAATGTTTGATAAAGGCCGGCAGAGTACCCCAACCTTTGGTTCCTTTAAGCGGAATATGGTATTCAACAGTAGCTCCATGGGCGGCTTTAAAGTAGAAATATCCTGGGTCGTAGCCACGGAGCACAAATCGAGGAGCACTAAAGTTTTGAGTCAGGTGAAATCCTTCGGATTGTGACAGGTCTGAGTCACCAATTTCTCCCTTCATTTGCTGAGTGATTAAATGAATCAAGGCAATGTGTCGCTCGGGTAGAAATTTTGAGTGAAAATAAGTGGCGCTTGCAAGTCCTCGACTCAATGATGAAAGTTTATCTGATTTTACGTAATGATTACCAATCAGCGAGAATTGAAAACCGGCAAAGGGTATTTCCGAAAAAACACTTTTTGCGGCTCCGTCATAAACAAAAATCATCTGGGGCCCAATGCGTTTCTTAGACGTAGTTGCGGTGACCTCATTGGCATCAACGCCAAGTCCGACGGTCATATATTCGCTAAGGGGTCGAAGATCATGGGTCGTTAAAAAACTGACTTGATTAGCTTCATAATGCGAGTTTAGAAATGGTTGATCACGCTGTTGAGCTATAGCATTCAGAGTAAATGGCCAATGGGTTGTCGTGTTTGCATAACCAAAACCAACGCTGGATTCGTGCGAAAACGAATCATATCCTGCCTGGACCGAATAGGCATGTTTTTCGAGGGGATCAAAGGTCGCAGTCGATATTTGGGTGCCATAACCACTGGCGGTGACGTAAGCGAAGGGGAGCCAATAGCGAGGCAACATATATTTGGAACTACGAATAGGAATTTCAAAGCGGAAAGTGTGGTTTCCAGAGGCCCCCAAAAGCGGTCACAAAGAGCTTTCGAGTGGCGCGAATGGTCCTTTTTCAGCAATTTGCTGCTAACCAAGGATTATGTTTCAGCGGGCGGGCGTGGAAAAAGGCTATTCAATATTTCCAGCTACTCATTTCATTAAATAATTCTTCTGACTTGAAGGTTGGCTCAGTAGTCTTATCTAGGACTGATTCGATTTGAATCTTTTGTCGATCGCTTTGTAAAAAACCGGTTTTACCATTTTCTTTACTCTGTTTAACGTCATCTGGATTCATTTGTTTAATAAGATAAATTCCATCACAAAACATTTCATTACTTTTCGTAAAGCGACCAATATCAAAGATAAAAGGTTCGACGACTTGTTTTGCATCAACCTTTTGACTTTCAATCCAACATTCATTGAAACCTGATTTGAGTTCAAGGTCACCTGTTCTATACTCACAGCCCTTACAGTGCGACCCTACTGCATTTTTGGAATGGAATTTGTCATTTGTAAGATAAATTCGCGCAAGCTCATTTGCTAATTCAACAAATGGTTTTTTTATTATGAATTCAGTTTGTTCTTTCCCTTCAATTATGACATTTACTACATCAGTTAGATCAACCTCCGCTAATATTGAATCACCTAATATGTTTGTTGAAAGCTCACCTTGTGTTTCAACACAGAAACCTTCGTCAGTTTTTTTTATGAGGAACAAACTGTTTAAACCATCAACGGTAGCTGGTTTATTTTTATCAACAGCTTTAAATATGGAAGTGAATTTAAATTCTGGGTAGGCTTGACGAGCAACCCATGTTTGAAAGGCAAGATCATATATGTATTCATACCAAGATGATTTCAGTTTTTGAATTCCTCTGCCGGCACGTGAGTTCCAGATCTCATTCTTGAATTCTGTCGAATCAATTGATTTAGATTTAACTTCGATTAGTTTTATGTGGTTTCCTTTTTTTACTACAATATCAGAGCGAACAAAAAATGGAGGGAAAAGAAATGCCGCTTCGAAAATAATGCAGGAATCTTGTTTCAAAAGGTCTTTTGTTCTTGCTGCAGCTGAGAGATGTTCTCTCTCTTTTATTTCGGTACCTGATGGATATTCATTCTTTGCAAGTTCCCCAACTTGGTAACCACCACGCGCAAGAGCTTCAAGAAAGGGATCATTTAGTTTGTTGTCAGCGTATTCGTTCGCCTTATCTAAGTAAAAGAGTTTACGTGGACACGACAGTCCTACTTTGAATTTTGATTTAGTAAGAAACTTTCTAACTCCCATATAAACAGATACATCGGAGTTAGTAGCACTATTCTGAAGTCGAGAAGGTTCGCCGGTGACTTTTCACTTTATGACCAAAGTCCAATATTCCAACACTTACTAAAGAATACTGTAGTTAAGCCGAAATGATAATCAGTTAACAAACCGAGGTTAATATGTGGCTTACTATAGATGACATTTCAGATCATCTTAAAATTTCAAAAGAAACCATTTATAAAATGGTTAAACAATCAAAACTTCCTGCAACTAAAATTGGTAATCAGTGGAGATTTAATAAATCACTTGTCGATGATTGGCTTTTATCTTCTGCAAACTTTAAACAAAGTGATTTGCAACCTAATTCATATTTAGAAAAACATGGAAACATAAAAACATGCAAAATTTAACAAACATTGAAAAATTATTTCATCGAAGCAAAGATCGCATCAAAGACTTAGGAGAAGTTTTCACACCAAGCTCCTATGTAGAGGATATGTTAAACCTACTTGTAAAAGATAAGAGGGACTTGTGGTCAGATGAGCAAATTTCTTTTTTTGAACCCTGCTCTGGCCATGGGAATATAGTCCTAGCAATTACGAATAGGAATTTCAAAGCGGAAAGTGTGGTTTCCAGAGGCCCCCAAAAGCGGTCACAAAGAGCTTTCGAGTGGCGCGAATGGTCCTTTTTCAGCAATTTGCTGCTAACCAAGGATTATGTTTCAGCGGGCGGGCGTGGAAAAAGGCTATTCAATTTCCCTCTGAGAGGCCCTCTTGAGAAAGGGGATCGCAGATTCGTCGCTTAAAACTTGCAGCCTTATATTGATAACACCGCAAGATGGCTCCCGTGGGAGATCTTTTGCACACTCCCCGCATCCGTAAACACGGTGATTCTAGCTCAAAGACCTGCGATTGTCTTAGCTTCAGTTTGGATGGTTGTCATTGAATTTAGATTGAGGTTGTTGGCGTTTATCCCACTTAACCCAATTTTGAAGTTGCGGTTGTACTTTTGAAAGTTGCGCCGACATCACCTCAAATTCACCTTTGCTTATACCCTTGAGGTCATACAAAAGGCGCAAATGAACCCATAGCGCCTCAACTTCTAAAATCACAGTATTAAGCGTGCGGCTCTTATTAACGCTACCATTAGCCACCGTGATGCCTTTTAAAACTCGAAGTGCAGAAAGGCATGCCGCTTGACCGAGGTCATGTCTGAGAGCCTGTGGGAGCTTCATCTTGAGCTTGTAGAGTTCACGCACAAAGCGGTACATATCATGATAAACTTCTAGATGCTGAAAACGTGCCATAAACAAAATCCCTTTTGACCTTCGGTCAGGATTGGCTTTGCCAATCAATAATTAAATCACTGGATCTTTGAGGCTACGCCCCAAATTCACAAAAATCCCCACGCTCAGCGGCCTACACACCGAACAGCATAGTCGGTGAACCGGGTGGTGGAGAAAACAAGGCCAAAAGCGCCATAGAAAAACCACGCGAAGGCGCGGTTACTCGAAACGACAGACGCCGACCACTCATAATACCCGTTCGAAATGGTGTCTGGAAAAACGAACCGATACCCATTGATGTTTGCTTGTTCAAAATCATAAATCGACGGTAAACGCCAATCGACTCGCGGAGTGGAACTCAAGCCTAGACTGGATTTACCCGCACTATCTATGCCTGCGTCGGTAGTAGTGAAAAAATCGCTGGCCCCGCTGTCGTCAACATCTTCAAAGCAAGCACTAATAGCTTTATTCGTTCCTGAGGACCAAACACCCGTTGTTTGATAGCTGGCATTGTCACAATAGTTACTCGGATCATCTTCAGACGTGGGATTATTGGTTATAAAGTTACTTCCAACCGCTTTACACCAATTGAGCGAAGTTGAAACTAGCGAACTCCATATAAGTTTAGTGCGTTCATCGCGCCAAACTTCACGCCCTTTGGTCGCAGTAAGTGCGCCAGTTCTTGTCACTAGCTTCCAAGTACCTTGGCCAGCATTTCCTTTTGTGGCGCCATCCCATGTCGCCTCACTACCGAGGACTGTATGTGAAGCACAATCGGCAATGCGTTGATCTATGGTGCCACTCAGGCCGCATTTACATACACTGTTGGCAGATCCGCCGCCGGCACCTGTTCCAGCGTCACAAGTGGTATCCCAACCAGTCCTAGAAACGAGTGTCACACTTCCGCCTGTATACCCGTCATCATCTTTAGAAATCTTTGATACCGCCCGATAGCCTGGATCAGCATTTGGATAGGCGGTCCCACTGTTAGTGACGGCTTCTGTCTCTTGCGTAATTTGAGTGGTCGTTTTGTCTCGGTGCAGATTCGACATCAATGTCACACCACTTCCGGTATAGGAGCCCGTGACGTTGAAGATACTTACGCCTGATTTAATATTGGCGGCCAGTAAGTCAGCATCAGTAAGAGCGATGCTATTACCAGGATAGTACCCAAGTGGAATGGTACCATCTACGGTAGTGGTCGATGAAGCATTTGTCCAAGTCGTAATATTGCCACCTACGGTTCCGGTAACGTATTGGCTAGCGGCATTGGTCCAGCAAGCTGAACCGTTAAATCCTGCCGCACAATCGGCTGATCGTCCTCCATTAGCTGCCGTATAGACATATCGACCGGCGGCTGCGGAACATTGGCCAGCATTTAGTGCATCATCGGTACAAGGGCTATAAGCCCCTGTTGCAGAACCAACGACACCAAAGACATTCACTCCATTCAAAATGTTGGTTGCCACTAGGTCAGTATCGGTAAACGTAACTGCTTTTGAATAGTAGTACCCATCAGGAATAGTTGCCGTGACTGCTGTACTACCTGAATTATTCCAAGAAGTAATATTGGCGCCTGCTACTGAAGTCACATAGCGATTCGCAGAGGCTGAACACTGGCTTGCATTTAAGGCTCCATTATTTTCAGAGCAAGCAGCGTAGGCCGGTGTGAGATTGCCCGTGACCCCAAAAACACTCGTACCTGAACGAATATTTGACGCCACTAAATTGGTTTCAGTAAATTGCACCTGTTGATTGGCATAAAAAGCATTAGGGATAGTCGCGGTGATAATAGTCGATGCCGTTGCGTTGTTCCAAAGAGTCACGCCAAAGCCATAAGTATCTGTTACCGTTACACCAGCTTTTTCAACAACACAGGGACCTGATGTCACGAAATTATTAGGACAAGGATTAGAGACTGAAGACGACTGATCTGTACTAGCGGTCGAAGTTATCTCCGATTTAAAATAGCCACCACAACCAACTAGGCTTAAACAGAAAAACCCGCTAACGAGCAATAAATGGAGGTTCGAGGTTCGAGGTTCGAGGTTCGAGGTTCGAGGTTCGAGGTTCGAGGTTCGAGTACACAAAGCCACCCCCTTTGTGGTGAGTCAAACGATTATTCATGTAAAAATAATGCCGACCTTTTGTTCGCATACTACCTCTTCGACCAGCTTTTAGAGAAACTTTAGATACTTTTCAAGACTTTCTCATTATGACTCACGAAAAACCAAAACTGGGGACATTGTGCAGAAATCATCTTAACAACAATCACTCACATTGCTCAGGAATACTTGAGTCTGTCTCATTTTGTAAACTTAGTTTTCAATTCCCGGCTGCTAAGTGTCGCCATCGTGGTGAAACCTTAGGAATGAGTTCATCAGGGAGCCGAACAAAGGCTCTAACTATAAAGGGGTCTTCATCGCCTGATTCTCGTACTTCAATTTCAAAAGCCCAATTAGCATCACTGAATAAACGTTTTTTATTTTCAACCAAAATATCAATCAGCTTTAAACCGTTTGTACCGTCTACTGTCTTTGAATCATAGCACTCTTTTAACTGAGCTAGTGGATCTTCATATTTGCAGTGAGGCCAGTTTCCTACCGTGATCGCATTCCAAACGCACTCACAAAACTGACAAACCGATTTCATTTCATCTATGGTCGCGTTTTTTGGAAGTATCTCAAGAGCAGGCCTTGAAAACTCTAAAAAGACTTCCACGAATAGGAATTTCAAAGCGGAAAGTG
>CAZYOE010000168.1:0-9682 GCA_964648725.1 uncultured Pseudobdellovibrionaceae bacterium
CGCATTATACACCATCCAGTTATATTTTAGGAGTCCGTTCTTTTAGGAAGGATCATAGCCCATTTTCAATGTGCGATAGCTAATTTGTGAAAGTGTTGTTTCATGAAGCCGTTCGATCAAAAACTCCGCAACACGTGTGGCTCTTTCTTTTTTTGAAAACCAATTTTGATCTTTTGCTGCCAATAATAAGAATTCTTTGGCCATAGAAACAGTGATTGTAACCTTACAGGGAAAGCTTCTTGATCTTATGGCCTAAGCATCGGGAGAATTTGGAAAGCCATTGCAAGTGATGATAAGCTTGCCTGTAAATTCAAATTCATCTGTGGCAGCTTTACTTGAGGTGGAACCCCATTTAACAATTCTCTTTCCACCTTGTGGCCAAGTTGCAGCTTTAAATAAAGCCATTGAGTTTTGATCATTGAAGAGGCCTGCACTATCATCAATGATGACAAATCTTGATGAGTTTTCATGAAGAAAATTATAGAAATTCAATGAGGTGCTATAGCTGCCAAGATGAGCCCCTTTTACTTTCGCAAGCTTCAGTGCTTCGGCCACCGCTGTAGTTTTGCCCCATCCGGCAGGTCCACTGATGAGAATGGCGTGGGTTTCAGAGCTTGCTTGAATTGTTTGAATAAATTTTCGAATGTTTTCAATGTGATTGGGATAGTTATTTTTCAAAGTCACATCAAAAGGATTTAAAGCCGATGTACAGCTTGTGCAACATGCACTAAAAACCGAACTTTACTGGCCAACAGAGTGCAAGTTGCACTTTCCGTGCGTGAAGGCTCTCTTATTACATTGAGTGAGTTCATTAAGACCAAGTGAGGCCGCCTACCTCACTAAAGGCTCCGGCAAGAGACCTTTGAAATTTTCTAAAAGCGGGAATCCAAACATTGAAAAAGCTTACCGCACCCATTTTCTTGCAAAGACTTTGAAGAAGAAAGATGGTCAAGAAAAAATAGTTGGCGAAAATCAAACCGGCGCTCAGAAGAGCGACCTTTCTGGGGTCGTTAAAATTTCTGCTACTTGAAACCAACCCCAACTTTTTGAGTTGGGGTCAGAAGGTAGTGATTTTTTGACGTAAACTGTCTAAAAACCTTCTCGCAGCGACTTGCTCTATCGGCCCTTGAACCACCAATTTCATTAAGAACTGTATCGATAATTTCACTTCTGGGCTTCGCCTCAGTCTCAAATTTTACGCTGATTCCCGAAGCAGGCTCTAATCGAGTGGCGCCATGCTTTTGAGTTTCAAAAACAATATGATCAAATTTCTTGAATCGTCCTGTTTCGAGGGAATCAAGTGCAGAGTCTAATGACTGAGCGGCCCGCTGATCGATTGCATTGATCATAATCATGACATAGTGAGGATCTACAATTGCGACCGCGCCGCTCCCCCTCAAAAGATCAAACCGTACTTGAAAACTGGATAAGTATTGTTGAACTTCTGAGGGCGTAAATTTCTGTGGCGGAGGCTTTCACAATTGGATGAGGTTTTGGTGGGACCCACCGGATTTGTGCCAAGCAAGGCGCAAAATGTTTTTCGTATTGCAACAACCGATTATTTTGAGCAGGTCGCACTTCCTCAAATTTTGAAGGTTTTGGAGACTGAGGCTCCGGAGATCACGCTTATCTCGCGACCTACTTTGGGCTCTCTGCCCAAGACTGAACTCGAAAATGGCGACTACGATCTTGCGATTGCAGGTTTTTATAGTGATTTGCCCGAAGGTTTTCTGAAGCAAAAGTTATTTGATGACGATTTTGTCTGCGTCTCAAGACAAGGTCACCCGCGAGTGAAAAAGAAAACCTTATCCCTTGAGGATTATGCTGAGGAGAGGCACATACTCATTTCTATGCAAGGTGATATGAAGGCGAAATCACAAGACCTGTTGGCCAAGAAGGGAAAGCGACAACAGTTTAGAGCGGGCCTATCAAGCTTTTTGTCTCCAGGTTGGATTTTGACGACAACGAATTATCTTTTAACCTGTCCAAGAAAGCTCGCCACCTCATATGAAAAACATTTGCCGATTGCTATACACGAATTACCGATCGAAATCCCACAGATTCAGATTATTCAAGTTTGGCACGAAAGACATCATCGTGATGCCGCTCACGCGTGGCTTCGCCAAGTGATTCATAAGACCTGTCAAGAATTGAATTGCCCTTAGAAGAGCGTTAGGAAGTTTCCGTAGTATAAAATCTATGATCGCTCCGGTACATTGCCCATCAAAGGAATGACTGATGCCCGGGCCCGCTTTTCTCCACGGGCGATCAATGGAACGTCGGAAATGCTACTTTGGCGTCGAATTCGTATTGATTCGCTCGTTAAGCCGTCCGCTTCGTCAGGATTGCTCGTTTATGCACCCGCCGTCGACGCCGAAGAAATGGCTCAATTGTCATTAAATCGCGTGTCACTGGGGCCACACGGTACCGGTGATTGAGTTCTCGCGAACACCGATTTCACATTGGCGCTCGCATAAGCATTCCTACGACTCAAATCCCTTCAGCCAACCTGCCAAGTAGGCGCGCACTTCGTCAGCACAAATACCTTCATCGACAACAATGCCTGAGCGCCGAAGGATCTCAATCCCCAATCCGTTGACCTTGGGATGTGGATCTCGAATTCCTATTATGACTCGAGCAAATTTCTTTTTAACCAGCAGTTCAGCACACGAGGGTGTTCTGCCAAAGAATGAGCACGGCTCAACGGTCGAATAAATAGTCGAACCTTCTACAGGAATACCCTTCGATTCAGCGTCCTGAATTGCCATTACCTCTGCATGCCCTTGGCCAGGTGGCTGGGTACTTCCTTGACCGACTATAGTTTCACCTTTTACTACGACTGCGCCGACATACGGGTTATCGCCAGTCAATCCCTTTACTTTTAGACCAAGCTCAATGGCGAATCTCATGAATTCACTGGGCTTATTTGTTTCAAACATTTTCATAAAATTCAGCTAAGCCCGAAAAATACAAAAAATTGAAATCTGAATCGCTAACCATGCTTAAGCCTTCACCGCTTTGACTAATAAGAAAGGGGGGCGTCGGCCGTGGTCAGCTAGTTCCGGTCGGGCCCTTCTTGCTTCGGGAAGAGCCTCTGGCTCGAGAATTTTCACAACTTGCAGTCCATTTTGAATAACAGCGTTAAGAATTGATTCCATTGAGCGATGGTATTTTACAACACCATCGACAAACCACCGACTGACTCGTGTTCCCTCTTCGCGATAACGATCTAAGGGCCAATGAAGATGATTCCCTTTTTCATCTTTTACCCATCCGGCAAGGGTGGCAGTGCAGACGGGATGCTCCATTGAGACTACAAAAAAGCCTCCATCCGAAAGCCAGTTCGAAACCTTTAGGCACAACAGGTTCCAATCTTTGACGTAATGAACAGCAAGTGAACTGAGTACAACATCAAACCTGCCTGGGGCCGCTACAAAGTCCTCAATAGCGCAGCACTGGTAACTTAATGTCGCACTTTCAGGCGAACCCTTGCTCGCGAGATTGATCATATTTCTGGAAATATCGATACCGTGGATCAATGAGGCGTTTTCATTGAGTGCTAGCCTGCACAATTCTCCACTGCCACAGCCTAAATCTAATACCCGCTTGCCAGCCAACGGCGGAATCAGTGACCGCATTGCTGGTATCTCGAGAGCGGCGTTCAAGCCGGATTCAAGGCGCCGCAGTTCAGAATATCCGTCGAAGAAAATCGGATTGTCATAAATATTTTGCTTCATTCCAATGTGGGTAGCAGTGTCGGCCCTTACGGTCATCATTGAACTGTCTGTGAAGCACCCCGCCGAGGTCGGCGGCCAGGACAGCTCGCCGTCGGAAAGCGAGCCAGCGCGGCAAGGTTACGATCTTTAGAGGCTTCGGAAATGGGCCAGGATCAGGAACTCAGCCCGATTGGCACACTCGAAGAAACCTGCCAGCTCACCTGATCATGCGACTTTTTCGGATTTTGCTAATCTCACGATGAAATCTTCGGGGTGCGCTAGTCATCAAACAGGAATTGTGGACCATTTTTCAATGATTTTCGACGGAAGTTCGTGGGCCGAAGATGCTCAAATTGTCTATTTTCGCACTGGGTTGCCTTCGACCGACCATGGGTGGGTGCACGGAAAAGAAATGGTTGCCTCACTAAAGATTTTTTGAATCATTGAGCTTTGATGATCATATTGTGATTCAAACTAGTCATTTTGATCAAAGTCTTTCAAAGAGAACCTGCGGGTTGAGTGATTCATCATTTAGAATAACAAGGTTTGCAATTTCTTTAGGGCGGCAAGCTTCTGCATGTATTCTGTGCGAATCGTAGGAACTTTAAAAGCCAAATCTGCAAACTTGAAAAGTATCCCCGGCCCCTCCTTGGCGCTCCTTTTTGGTGCGAGCATTGCCATTTGCCTTCTGTTGGCATCTAAAAAGCTGATTTTAACAACCAAAGGTTATGTTACGGTCTGTTAAAATCTGTAGTGCCATCGCGTTCAATAAAATAAGCTAAGTTGTTAATATTAGGTAATGGCAAATTTTAAACTGTCAAAGTCAGGATGAAAGCTAGAATTCAGAAAACTTGGCCTCAGAAGGGACCTAGTAATGGACCCATCATCAATATGATCACTAATAGTTGGCAACTTAACCTCTAAAGACCTAATTGCACTAAATCATCGCTATTGGGTAGTCAGCATCTAGCAACCATTTGCAGCAGTCGCCATACGCAATTGCAAAGGCAGCAAATTCTTGAAAATCCGTGTGATTCCAGTTAAACTTCAAACTCCTGGAAATCTAAGTCTTCACTCACATTTCTCCGAATGAGATTTAGCCACCTCCAGTGAAAATGGAGGTATCGTGAGAAAATTATTTATCGTTCAATTTTTACTTGCTGCATTTCCGGCGTTTGGTTCAGTTACGCTTTCAAAGGAATATTCTTTTCCCCCAAGTATGTGGGCGACGGTCGAAAGCGACATTCAAGAAGCTGCCACTCGTGCCCCTGAAATGCAGGAATATCCAAGTTTTTATTCGATTGATAAAGCAAACGGAATCAGCATTTGGTGCCCACCGCACATGCCGAAAGCGGATGGAACAGGATGCTCTATGAATTTCTCAATTAAGTCTGACTCCATTTCTTTGACCATTAAAAAGGGACTTGCTCTTAATTTTAATTCTCAGCAGGTTTCCAATCAATTAAGGGCGACCGATCCCAATACAACGAAGGATCATCAACACTTTGGCTCACCTTTTGAAAAAGTAGACACCTTTGGCAGCCATTATTACTGTCAGCCAGAAGGCACTGAACCAAATAAATCGTGGCAATGCCATCTCTTTGTAAGCGAAACATTTGGAGGCCAACAATGATCAAAGGCTATCGAAATTTTTACTATAACGTTAGTGATATGAATCGAGCGATTGAGTTTTACTGACAGGCGCTTGGAATGAAGCAAACATATGGACATGAACACTGGACTACGCTGACAGTCGACAATTTAAACCTCCGCCTTCATTGGACTGAAGGCACTTCTATTCCTTTAACGCCCAGGGATTCCCACGGTCAAAACTGTGGCGGAACGTTGACTTTCGATTCGGATAACATTGCCGAAGACCGAAAACGAATTGAGCAGTATGGTGGCAAAATTCTCGGCGAAGCAGATCAATCATGGGGCATATGCTAGTTTTTGATGATCTTGATGGAAATGTTCTTAAATTGATGAAGCCCAAAGCATTGTGATCATTCCGAATACAAGGACAATTTGGTAATCTTTTGAGAAGAAAGGACTTCGATGGAAAAATCTAAAGTAGCAACAGGAAAATGTCTCTGTGGAGCAGTGACCATTAGCTTTCCGTTAGTAAAAGAAACGTTCGATTCTTGCCATTGTGGAATGTGTAGAAAATGGAGTGGTGGCCCAGCGTTGACTGTCGATGGTGGAATCAAAGTCTTTTTTACAGGACAAGATTTCATTACAACTTACGAATCTTCTAAATGGGCTGAACGTGGCTTTTGTAAGCGGTGCGGAACCCATCTTTTTTATCGACTTAAAGAGTCTGGATTTCACAATTTTCCTCTCGGACTTTTAGAGGACACTCAGCACTTCAAATTTCATCAGCAAATTTTCATTGATATGAAGCCCGAAAATTACAGTTTTGCAAATAAGACTGAAGTGATGACTCAAGCTGAAATTTTTGCGAAATATTCAGGGTAGGAAACCTTTGAGATATATCTGAAAAAAAGACTCATCACTAAATGAAATGGTCTCCCAGTCCTGACCAACCAGAGCGATCGTTGAAAGTGCCAACAAATATTTTATTTCTAAAGGAAGCAGCCTCAATTGTTCATAAAGCGAGGATGAAGTAAAAAATAAAGGATATTTATGAATCTGAATGAAATAACAAGCCAACTTTCAAAGGTAAGTGATATTTACGCCGACAAGTTCAACATCCGCCGAGACGACGATTGGTTCGTATTAAAAATACAAGAGGAGCTTGGAGAACTTTCCTCAGCTTATTTGAAACTTACTCAGAGAGCCCGAATTGGTGAAAATTCACAGGCAGAACTTAATAAAAATCTTCAAGATGAAATTGCAGATGTAATTGCCATGACCTTACTTTTTGCAAAACATAGAGGAATTGATGTACAGAAGGCCATTGAAGAGAAATGGTTCAGGTATTTATGAGCACCAACTCTGGCTCAATTCCAATTTTTGAAACCCAGCGTTTAATTTTAAAAGGGGTAACTGTCGATGATATTCCATCCTACGAACGATATTTTGTAGATTATGAAGTGATCAGCCACCTTTCGTCCGCTGTACCGTGGCCTTACCCAAAAAACGGTGTTGAAGATTTTTTGAATCAATTTATTTTTCCTGACCAAGGGATATCTCAATGGTTATGGGGCATCTTTGAGAAAAAAAATCCAGATGAGCTTATTGGGGTAGTCCATCTCTGGAAACAAGGGCGCCCAGAAAATCGTGGCTTTTGGTTAGGAAAACCATTTTGGGGCAAAGGCTATATGACCGAGGCCGTTGAGCCAGTAATGGACTATGCTTTTGATCATCTTGGATTTACAAAACTTGTTTTCGCAAATGCGGTCGGCAATGAAAAATCTCGCCGTGTGAAAGTAAAAACAGGCGCTCGATTCATTGACATCCGCCCCGCCAAATTTGTAAATCCTTCTTACACTGAGCACGAGATTTGGGAATTAACCAAAGACGAGTGGAAAAATTCAAAGAAGTCCCCGCAAGATGTGAATTCGCCAATTGGGAAAGACCACAAGTGAAGATCCCTACTCTATATATATTTTCAGGACTTCCTGCCTCAGGAAAATCAACGTTAGCGCAAGAGTTGGCAAAAAAGATCCATGCAACTTTCATAAGGATTGATACCATAGAACAGGGGTTGCGAGATATTTGCAAATACGATGTTGAAGGTGGCGAAGGTTATGAGCTAGCTCACTTGATTGCGAGCGATAATTTAAAGTTAGGGAACAACGTTATTGCTGACTCCGTTAATCCCTGGGAACTGACCCGAAAGGCATGGAATGAAGTCGCCACTTCAAGTCAAGCAAACTTCGTAAACATTGAAGTCATTTGCTCTGATCACCACGAACATAAGATACGTGTGGCAAGCAGAAGTGTGATTATGAAAAATACCAACCTGCCAACATGGGAAGTGGTATTGAACAGGGATTATCATAGCTGGACAGAACATAGAATTTTGATAGATACATCGGGAAAGCAAATCAGCGAAAGTCTGGCAGAACTAATCGACAAAGTGAATCTGGAGACTGCAAATAAAGACTTTGATACTAAATGAACTTAATTGAGGGAATTCTTTGAATGTTAAAAATAGCAATTATAGGAGATTTGGATGGACGGCCCTCTCTTGTCGCAACAGACTCAAGCCTGATTCATTCGACTCATTGCTTAGGTTTAGAAGTCCAATCTGAATGGATTTCAACTCCAGCATTACTTGAAAATGCTTTAATTTTGTTTGGTTATGACGGAATTTTTTGTTCCCCCGGAAGTCCTTATAAAAGTATGCAAGGTGCTATCAACGGTATTTCTTATGCTAGAACAAATAAAATCCCTTTCATGGGGACATGCGGGGGCTTTCAGCATGCAATTCTTGAGTTCGCTCGCAATGTGCTAAACATAAAGGGCGCTACCCACGCTGAAGGGGATGGCGAATCGGAACAATCGCTTACTGCCCCTTTAGCTTGTTCTTTATCCGGTATTGAAACTAACATATCCCTCAAATCAGATTCACTTGCCTTTAAACTTTACCAAAAAGCCAAAATAGGTGAAAAATTTCGCTGTTCCTATGGAATTGGAACAAACAGTCTTGGACTTTTTGAAAATTCACAACTTTATTTTTCGGGAGTAGATGACAATCAACAAGTCGTGATGGCTGAACTGCAAGAACATCCATTTTTTATTATGACTCTTTTTCAGCCACAACTCTCTTCTACCGCTGATAATGCTCATCCCATCATAAGTGCTTTTCTAAACGCCGCCTTTAATCATAAAATCGCAAAAGATGGTCCCGAAATTTTAACTCCATTAGATCGTGAATGGATATGACGGCTATCGACATTTGTCACCAGTGTGGTGGCCATTCACCTCGTTTTGAAGGAGCGACCCACGAGTACTTTGGTGCTTCGCCTAGTTGTTGGAAGGTATTTGGTGATATTTTAGCTAAAGAATTCGCTAACCCTGAATACATGAAAGTACATAGGCTCACAGTTGATACCTACGCAGTTAATGGTAGGAACTTTAAAAGCCAAATCTGCAAAATTCAAAAGTATCAACCTCCCCTCCTTGGCGCTCCTTTTTGGTGAGGGAGTTGCCGTTTACCTTCTGTTGGCATCTATAAATCTGGTTTCCACGGACAAAGCTTGTGTTACATTCTGTTAAGAACTGCGAAAGTTGCAAAGTACCCATTGAAGTACCACATCAGGCCTTAGTTAAACTTGGCATTGAAGCAAAAATCAAGAAGAGCGTCTTAGAATGACTGTGAAATTAAAAAATATGGAAGGTCATTTTGGCGACATAAAATCGACTTATATTGATAGGGCTAAATCGGGCAAAGACACTAATCGTCCCGAGTTGCAAAAAATGTTAATGGCCATTCATAAGCGAGAATTAGATCTTGTGATGGTGACAGAGCTTTCACGGATTTCAAGATCCATTAAAGATTTTTCGGAAATTTGGCAATTGATGCAAGATAACGGCTTGTGGCTTCCAATCCTTAAGGGAAAATTTTAATACAACTACCGCTGCCGGAGAAATGGTACTTTTTACTGTAGCCAATATCGCTCATTTTGAAAGGCGCCAAATTTCTGAAAGGGTTTCTGCAAATTTCAACGCCAGATCACAAAATTATGATTATTCCAGATGGATTTGAGGTGTACTTTAAGGTGGGTGAATCCTATGTGAAAATACTTGTTCCTGGACTTGTTGGGCGCGCGAAATTTGAATCCAGTAGTCACGATTACAATGTGAATACCGAAGCGGACTATAGAGAGAAATTGATGGATAGTTCAGGAGAGACAGAGGAGATTTTGGATAAAAAAAATGCGTTAGTTGATTCAACTAACGCATCGCAATTTTATCGGCATTTTGGTTCGAATACTTGCCAAAATGGTGCACCAACCCGAATACGGGAAGAACACCCCTTATGTTATTGATTATATTAA
>CAZYOE010000169.1:0-9674 GCA_964648725.1 uncultured Pseudobdellovibrionaceae bacterium
GTCGGGAGTCTTCCGGGGAAAGGATGCCCCTGCCAACTGGAAGAGGCTTCGAATGTGGCAGAGCTTTCCATATTGAGATCCATTCCAATTAACTCCACTTTACGATAAAAAAAAATCGAACCCTTCTACTTATTTAAAAATCTATGTGCGATGTGTAACTTCGAGAGTGAAAAAAATAGTTCTTTCTTAAGACGCCCTCAATTAGCCATGTCCATGACATAAAAAGCTGTTCCGGGAATTGCTGAATTTTATCACAAACGAACTAAGTTTGAGTTTCTTGTCAAATTGTTAGACAGTTGTGGACTTTCTAGAGAGAAAAACTTCGACAGACCTTTTTTCGATCGAATCATTATTAGGACGCTGGAAGCCACGGAGAGAGAACATTGGAAACGGTTATCTCAAGGGCACTTTTATTTTGGTGCCACCAAGATTTTAGGCAAGCTGATGGAGTCTGTGGCTATTGTTGATGGTGAGTGGATTGCATGTCTTTCCTGGGCCGATCCTGCTTTGAATCTTTCCAGCCGTGATCAATCGATTGGGTGGAGTGAAGAACCAAAAAAAGTCGCCACAAGTTTATTGTGAACAATTTAGGGTTTTTTGATTCTCCCAAGATACTGATACCCTCCATGCGACTCAATCTATAATAAGGCTTCTACAACTTTATCGGATGAACTTTATTATGGTGGCCAAACCAGGAAGTCATGAAAAACTCTTCTATTCATTTGATCAATTTGAGTCTCAAAAAAAGATTCATCATCTTTAAAAAGTAGAAATCATTGGCGCAAAAGTTAAAAAAAAGAGAATACGCCAGGACCGCTTTATTCATGGAGTTCTACTCAATCACCAAGACCTCTGTAACATTTCAAAGATCAACGTCGATCTTAACTTTGCTAATCCCGAAACGGAATAGTATTTGATCGCTTCATAATTGAAGCACACGCTCTGACGTACCAGGTTTAGAAGGTTCTTATCAGTAAACATTCTCTGTTTAACAAAACACCCGAGTTTAGCCAGTAAGGCGGGTTTTTTGTTTTCTCCTGAAACCACAAAATACGTCATAAGACTGTAAATATTGCCAAACCTAAAAAGTGCTCGGCTTGATCGACGACCGTCAAATGAATTAAATGTCTAAGACTTTTATAGCGGAAAGTGGTCCTCCCAGCTCCCGCTAAAAACCGTCCGCCCTACCCCCCCAGGCAATGGACACTTCGCAACTCCGACCGAGTTTCAGAAATCGCTAAACCATGGCGTGGTATTTACATTAAATTGGGAGGATACGAAAACCTAGCACCTTGGCTCTTCCATCACTCTAATAATGTTTTTGTAGATCCCAGGTTGAAAACTACGAGCCGTTGATCATAATTAAAAAATTGAGTTTCTTCTTGTTCACTTCCAAATTCGATAGTTAACTTATATTTTGAGTAATAGGTGAAATCTTGATAACTCCAGAGCAAAAAAAGTTTCAAATAAAACGAGAGGCAATCCCCCACCTCGGCCTCACCCCTTTGCAAATGGATTATTTTGATCTTGTTTGGCAGGACACGTGCTATTGCTTTTATATTATTGTACAAGGCCAAATTCTGATCACCAAAAATAAACAGACTATTAATGTCCTGAAGGCGAAGATTCTCTTGGGGAGATTTCATTAATGCCAATGTCACCAAGGCAAACGGCCACTGTCTCGGCGCAAAGTCGCAGTTTATTGATTCAGATTTCATATTCTCGAACGACTCACTTAATTTTTAACAATTATATTGTTGAGGTCCTGATTGAAAACCAGGCCATCGAACAAGTGCCTAAGTATCAAAAACAGATCGGACGGGTTTATGAAGAAATATATCGTTGAGATTGAAAAAGCTTTAGAGACTTTGCCCAAACGAACATCGAAACAGATTCCTGAATCCTATATTGGCGGCGGCCAATCTCAGTTAAAATATATTGGCCTCCGAGTTCCTGACCTGCAGAAAACAATGAAAAGAGGATTTTCTTTTTCAAATTTCGAACCAGAAAAAGCGGCAGAGATTTGGGATTATGTGTGGTGGAATTCCAATTGCTACGAAGTAACATCCTTGTCGTTAGCTTGGTTTTATAATCTTAGACAGAGACGACAGCTTATATCTCATTGGCCAATACTAAAGAAATGGTCATTGAAAATTGATAACTGGGCCCATTCCGATACTCTCTCTGGGATCTATGCCCGAATTCTTGAGGATAACCCAAACCTCATTTATCCAACACTAGAAAAGTGGAACCGTTCCAAAAATCCATGGCTACGTAGACTTTCGATTGTCAGCTTGATCTACTATCATTCACAACGTGAAAAGGTTTTGCCTCTTAGTAAAATTTTGCCAATGGTGGATTCGCAGTTAGAATTTGATCACTATTATGTGCAAAAGGGAGTTGGATGGACCTTGCGAGAGACATACAACGCCTATCCTAACGCGACCTTCGTCTATATCAAAAAAAATATCCTAAAACTCAGTGCTCACGCATTTAGTGCAGCCACCGAAAAGATACCCTCAAAACAAAAAAACCAGCTGAAAGAAATGCGAAAACAACGAAGGTAACTACCGTTTCCATAAGCCTTTTGGTCTCGGTGTTCTGAAAAACTAGTCTCTTGGTCCGTTTTAGGAGTCCGATAATTTGCAAGTTAGACTCACTTAGAGCAGTTTTTAGCGTGAGACATTGATGAAGAGTTGGATCAACATAATGCGTGATGATTTTGATGCCTTTTGCCTTAGCAAAAGTAATCGGATCAAAGAATTTGATACTTCAGAAACCATTAAGGTTATTTCTGTTTGTTTTTTTATGGTTCTCTTTTTAGTTTGTCCGACAGCTTTTTCAGTCAGTCCAAAGGATTTACTATGTATGGCTGGAGCCATTCAGGCCGAAGCCGAGAATCAAACTCTAAAAGGACAATTGGCAGTCGGCTGTGTGATTCTGAACCGCTGGAAAACCAGAAAATGGGTTAGGCCTGGCCAGAGTAATACCTATTGCAACATTACTCGCAAAGGTCAATTTGTCAGAGTGATTCCAAATAAAACATTTGAAACCATGGCCAAAGAAATCAATGAGTCCAAATGTAACGCGGAAGGATTGTCTGATTTGATTGGCTTTTTCAAATCGTCTGTGAAACCTAAAAAAGGATCTGGACGAGTTTGTCCTGCACCTGAGTCCGTGAAGATAATCGGAGATCATACCTTTTACTCTAAAGTCCTCCATTCATGCCCCTCAAATAACGACAAAGGAGCAAAATCATCAAAAGACACAAAGTCGAAGAAATCGAAACAAACTCCGGCGAATTTTAAAAAAAAGAAGACGCAAAAAAACAATGGCGCTAATAACAAAAAGAATTTTAAACCCAGTGTCCCAGCAAATGAAGCTTCCGATGTCGATCATGGTGGGGGCCGTTAAGATGCTTTTTTAAAGTTCAAAAATACGAACCGTTTCTTTTATTTTATTGGTATCCTTTTTTCTGTTTTGTATCTCATTGAGTGTAAATCCATTATATCTGTTAAAGACAAGAGATTGATCAAGCATGCCAAGCAGGTTAGTCTGTTGAAAAGATATTTCACCTTCCAAATCAAGTTCCGAAATTATGATCGCGCCTTAAAGCTCAAGTTGAAAAAGGCCTCCACCAAAGCCGCCAAGCCAAAATTTGTTGGAGGTTCCAACTTGTGGGATTAACCACAAAAAACTGGAACAAGGGCGTGAATTGGTAGAAAGCTCTACCCAGGAACTACCACCATCTATCGATCTAAATAATCCAGGTTTAGCATTGGATTCGAAGTCGACATCTGCCGCCAAGCTCGTGAGGTAATAAACTGTTTGTCCTTGCTCCACCCTGATTAATAAATCTCTAATCGTCGTATTAGGCGCTGGGCTTGTCAATGTAGTCCACGTGACACCGGACCCATTGGAATTATAGTTAGTGGTTTTGTAAACACCGCCTTTGTGTCCGCCGATAAGGAGGTGGCCTTCTTCGGTGGGATGAAAGGCGCCGGCGACCAATGCACCTTGATCGGCGGCTTGAGTGCTTAGCCCCAATGAATTTTGTGTGGAAAATCCGTTGATCGTAGCATAGGCATCAGTAAAAAAGGATACGGCTTCATTGGTGTGACTTGGATGTATTGCTAGTGCCGGAGTGAAAGTGCCCGAACGAATGGCAAAAGTTGCTCCATTGTCAGTGGAATAATAGACCCTGACTTCAGCGGAGTTTGTCAGATTGCCGTTGGAATCGTGAAGGCCATCGGTTCCGACCGCATAAACAATATTTGTATTAACTTTGTCGTGATAGATACGACCTGTTCGGATGCTTTTATTGATGACCCGTTGCCAAGGCCCGCCAACGCCATTGGTACTTCGATATACTCCGCTTAAAAACATTCCAGCCAAGATGACATTCGAATTCGAGGGCGAAATATCCCAGCTCATAACTCCATCAGTTGGATTGACTTCCGAAATGGCATTCCATGTGGTTCCTCCGTCAATAGAATGAAAGCTCAAACCCCAGCCCATACCAACCGTTGAGCTCAAAATCAATTCCTGTGCATTAGCGGGGTTTTGAGCCAAGCCAAGGGCTGAGTTTCCAAAGACTCCCGTAGAAGCCGCTGACCACGATGACCCTCCATTAGTCGTTCGAAAAACACCTCCGCTAGCACTGGAACCTGCGATGACAAGATTAGAGTCAAAAGGGCTAATCGCTACCGCGAAAATAGATTGCCCACTAATGCCAGAGCCTTGTTGAGTCCAGGAACCTCCACCATTTGTACTTTTAAACAAGCCCCATTTAGAAGCATCGGAGCCTGTCTTGGTTGTGCCCAAATAAATCAAATCGGTATTTTGGGCAGAACCTGATTTAACTGAGATACCCATCACATTTCCATTCGTAATTGATGTTGGGGTATTAATAATTCCACCAGTCGCAAAATTAGGGAGTTGATACCAAACCAATGAACCCAAATCAAAGAGAACATAAACAGCATTTGTTGAGACCGCAATATCATAAACACCTTCACCACTGGATCCAGCACCCAAATCGGACCAAGTGGCACCATCGTTATCGGAGTATTTGAACACGCCGTTCGTGGCGCCAGCAAAAAGTCGCCCGGAGTTAGAGTAAGCCACGGCCTTAAAGCTGCTTCCCCAGCTAATAGTGCGCTTGGCAAAGTTCGCTGCACTATCATTAGAGTAGTAAATTCCGTCTTGCGTTCCGGCGATGATACGCTCAGGATGAAGAGGGTTAATTGCAATGCGGAACAGACGTTTGTGACCTGCAGTTGTTGGAAGACCGGCCTGTGAAACGCTCCAAGTACTGCCTCCATCCACAGACTTTAATACACCTCTGCCAAAATAATTGAGTGCATAGATCTTGTTGGCATTGGTTGGATCAAAAGTGAGATCATAACTCGAATGGTTAGCGGGAGTATCAATGAGTTGCCACGTGGCGCCCGAGTCAGTGGATTTGTAGAGGCCATCGCTGTCGTCCCCTGAAATCCAGACTTCATTACTTCGAGTTGGATGAAAAGCTATGCTAGCAATAAAACCTCCGTAAGGGCCTAGCCGCGTCCAAACGGGATTGGGTGTAGCACTAGGTGTTGGGGTCGGTGTAGCACTAGATGTTGGGGTCGGTGTAGCACTAGGTGTTGGGGTCGATGAAACTGTGGGTAAGGGTGGATTGTTACTACCACCGCCACTTGTGGTCTTTGAGCAATTGAGGAATCCAAACAAAGTGACAGTTAGTGCAAATCCAATCATAAAAATAGAATAGAATTTTGACTTAAATTTCATTCAGCATCCTTGGTGAATACGTCTCATTCTTAGGCATGGCAATGAACGTAGTTTCAATTGTCATAGACATAGGATATTTATCCAATGTGGCTCCGTCAACCACTATGGTCCCATAAAATTAACTCCGTGGCAGAAGGAGGCTTGAGTTGCCTTTTTAATGAAGGACATCTCAAGTTCTTGAAAAATAAATGAGATCAAACGTCGCATTTTATTACAGCCCCTGAGAAGATAAACATAATTTATTCAGCTTTTTAAGTTAATGACCTTTTTTCGCAAATAGATTCCGCTGAAAAGTTCCATTTCTGCGTAGAAAAGTCCTTGTCTTGAAGGGTGAACTTGAAACGGAGCTTAAAGATGGTCGAAAATTTTCTTTATCTCCTGGAATGTCCAGTGGTTAAGTACCAAATAGATGCTTCTAAACCGACTAATCCATCACTATAAGAGAACTCAATGAACTGTTCTGCCTGGTGTTCAGAATTTTTTTGATTGGAAGAGTTTTTGAGAGGGGGTTCGATGGAACTTTCACCACCTTCCATTGTGATACTGAAACGGATTTGGGAGACCGAGTTTGTGACTTGGGAAAGACGAAAGATCACTCAAAAATATGTTTGGACTTATGATACCTCATACCAAGCATCACGAGCATGCTGCTTGATGGTCTCTCGTCCACAACAATCTGAATTATCTCGATATTCATCTCCATGAACCGATTTAAGTACTACATTTTTAAGAAGTACATCAAATCTAAATACCTTTTATTGGTGTCTTTAAGATTTAGTTCATACCAGTCCCCTGAAGAAAATCCGGATTATGGTCCTTTTTCAAGTTTCAAAATCTATTTAACCCCAGAAGCAGCAATGAACCTAAGGAATAGATCACAACTCATGCCAGACAGAGCACCATTTTTGATCGCTGAAACTTTTGATCGTGCAACTTCAGAATCATTCTCTATACCAATCAATGCCGTTCACTTAACGAGAGAACTTCAGGACAGAGTTTATGATAGTGAATTTGAAAATCCTTTGGATGTTTCGCACACTATTGTTAACTTAACTGGAAATTCCAATTATCACTTCGTCGATTCAAATAGTGGTTTTTCGTCTTTGAAGCCTTTATGATTAAAGTGTGATTCTATTTGAGCCCGGCAGCCCAGCGAACCATGTCGACGGCGAGATCGTAATCAAGACCATCAGGATCTCCCGCCTTAATATCATCGCGCCAATATTGAGGGGCTTCGGGATGAACGCCAGTCACAGAAACACGGCCATTATAAAAGTGGCCGTAAACGCCGGCAATCTCTCCAGTCGGGTAAAAGGCAAAAGGCTGAAAGATCTGGCCGTTAAAAAAGAGCTCTAGATATGGACCTTGCTCCCAGTATACTGTGCGTGTGGTTCCATTCCAGTTCAGATCAAGCATGGCCGCATAGGCCGGTGCTTTATGATAGTCATAAGCTCGCGCGGGCATCACATCAATGCCTTGGCTCGTGGTGCCATGAATCCAGAGGTCTGCAAAAAAAGCTCCTGCACAAAAGCCCACATAACCGCCCCCATTGGCAATGAACTCACGAAGCACTCTTTTTAGATCTGGGGATAAATAATCGGCAACAATCATCGATTCTCCGCCAGGTTGAATCCAGATAGCAGCTTGAGAAAAAATATCGAGATTGGTTTCATCCGGGGTGATGTAGACTGGCGTGAGTCCAGCCATTTGAGCCACGAGAGCCGCTGATTCGGAACAGTCTTCGATGCAACTGCCTTCGCCTTTATAGACGAGGGCGATTCGCTTTTTAGGTTCTGTCTGACTCTGTGCTGTCGCACTCTGAATAAGCCCACTCTGAAAAGTTTCCGATGGTTTGAAAATAGCAAGAGGATGAATATCAGAAGCCATTGGAGCTTGAGCCGCCGAAAAATAGGCCATTGTTAAAATCATAGTAAAAACAAATTGTGCCACTAGTTACCCTCAAAAATAATCTTATGAAGAGTGCAAGCTATAAGGACAACTTCAGAAAGTTTCAAGAAATAATTGCATTACTTAAAATTTCTAAAGTTGCGGTTGACGGTTATGGATCTTAATTTTGAAGTGAAGCCTTACAGCGCCCAACCTCAAAGGGTATTGAATGTTTGGCTTGACGGTTAGACTCCCTGCTGACCGGGGGCAATCTTTTGAACTCCGGGTCTTCGATTCGGTCTTCTAAGAAGCTCATTCCAGGATAGAGAGTTGCGGAATCTATAGCCCACTCTGCGAATTTTCTTTTGATGAAGTGCATTTGCGCTCGTGGGGATAAACCAGGAGAAATTTTTCCAGACTTCACCAAAGAAGGGAATTTCAGTAGAAATCGGGTCAGTTCTTTAGTTGACGCAGGTTCCTCTTCGGCTAGAAAGTTGGAGTTCCCACCGGGATTCGATTCGATAAGAACGGCCTTACCCTCATTCGTTATGGCAACATCAAGCCCAAAGGTCATGCCTCGAAGTTCAGATGGAAGCGCATTCATTAGTTTTTGGGCATACTCCTCTGCTGCCTGAATTTGCTCTTTGGTGGGATGTTGGTAAGAGGAATCCCAGCGGCCATTTTTCTTAAAGGCATAACCGTAGCGATCAATCGTTGATTTGCCCCCTAAAACCTGGCCAGCAACCACTTCTACTCTAAATTCTTTGACTATATGGAATCGCTCTTGAATCATCACTGATTTGGTATTTGCCAGTAACTGCAAGATCTTCCAGCCTTTATACCCCTGATGTTCTTTGAGGCTGGTCAGAGCGTACTCGGGAGCAACCTTGAGGTCCTGGTATTTTTCATTCACGCTCTTCTTGTAGGTTTCAAAATCGCTCTTTAAATAAGTGCCCACGGCTGCGACGAAGTCGGTCTTGTCTGAAAGAATATCATTCTCGGTGCCGAGATCAAAAAGACCTTTAAGAACCCAACCTTGTGGAAATTTCTGATTGAAAATATTGACGGATTCTTGCACTTTGCGGAGCGTGGCGGCGGTCGAAAGGTTAGAGAAGGATGGGACCCCAAGTTCACTGAGTAAATTCGTCGTTGGAATTCCTTCCTTCGTAAAATCACTCCAAAAGCGCATCTCAACATATTTATTTTCGAGAGTTTGCATAATAAAACCGTTGATTAAGCCCGCATTGTACTTTCCCATCACATTTAATCGATGAAATTGATTGCGATGCATCACCACACTTTCCCCAGGAATGCTCAATGGAAATGTACCGTGTTCGTAGAAAGGTAAGAATCCGACCGCATGAGATCCATAAGCTCGAGATATTTGCTGATAGCTTTTTCGGTTTACAGTTTTGGGGTTGCCGATGAAATACCTAAACAGTGTTGGGGCAGATTTGTTTTTAATCTGTTGAAAAGAGCGCTGACGTAGTTCGCGAATCATTGGCTCTTCAATCCCTGATAGTTGACTCATGAGGGTGTCGTGATTGAAAGCACCAAATTTTTTGGTCATAGCCATCAGACCTTGAACTTCTCGATAATGTTCAAGAACATTAAAATCATTGTTAAATTCGCGCCACTCAGCCACAGGCATGGGCGTGATCCAGCCAGACGAAATATAAATTTTAATTATGGGATCTTGCGGAAAGGCCATGGCCAACAGAGAACTGATTCTAAGCATATTTTGCTTAACCACTAAAGGTACAATTGGATTCTTTTGCGCTAACAAAAGTTCCCGCGCGGCCGTGATCTCCATGGTCCAAGAATCCTTGAAGCCTAAGAGTTCGAGGCTCTGTCGGTATATGAAATCGTCAAAAAACTCTCTGAGAGAGGGATGATAGTTTGGTTCATAAAGACGACTTAAAAAACCTTTTGAATAAATGCTGATATCAATACAGTTCACTTTAGCTCCGACGCTTCGTCAATGAGCATGACGGGAA
>CAZYOE010000170.1:0-9632 GCA_964648725.1 uncultured Pseudobdellovibrionaceae bacterium
TGTGCTGTCCGAGCTCGTTCGTCACAGTTGGTGGCATAATTTAAGTCAAAAAAATGTGCGGATTACAGCGTAAGTAGCTGATTCCTCGAAGGTGACCCTAGTTCTCAAAGGAGGACTTTTTATGATAAAAGGGGGTCACAATGGACAACGAAAAACAAAGCTCACAAAAACAGAAAAAGAATCGCAAGCGAAGATCTGCAGAGAAAATGGCAGAGTTGGTGCTCGAAGCCGAGCGAACCGGCGCAAGCCACGTTTGCAAACGCGAAGAAATTGCTCCGGCGCAATTATCGAGATGGAAACAAAAATTTCTTCAAGCAGGCATTCAAGGCCTAAAAGAAATCAAGCGCGGGCCAAAACAGAAAGAAGATCCAGAATTGTCCGAAATGAAAATGGAAATAGATCGCATTTCCCAGGCCCTATTGGAAACCTCCATCGAGCTACAAGCGATGAAAAAAAAGAGTCGCTCGGTCTAGAGGGTGCACTCTACGGTCGACATTTGACCTTTGAGCAGCGAACAGCATTGGTGATCTTTATAGATCAGGCCCGGGAGAAAGAAAGCCTAGCAGTCATTTGCAAGGCCTTAGAAATACATTGTCGTTCCTACTATCGATGGAAGTCTGGCACTATAAAGCCAAATCATGGTGGGGGCGGAGGACTAAATAAAATTACACCTAGGGAGGAAAAGAAAGTCGTCGCTCTCGCTAAAAAGAAACCCGATTGGCATTGTCGTCGAATTGCTTACCACCTCGAGCGAAAATCAAAAGTTTTCATTGGCAAAACTAAAGTTGCTGAAATTATGAAGGCGCATGGTCTCAATCATCCCTTTGAACAAAAAATCCCGCTGCAACAAAAGCTTCCTGCCGACATGTTACTCTATGAACCTTGGCGAAAGAATCTCCTCTGGGGAATGGATTGGACTTGGGTCAATGTCGACGGAAAGTTTATGTTCTTATTGGTTCTCATTGATTGGTACTCCCGCAGAATCATCTCCTGGGGCCTTTACAAGAAAATCACCCAGTTTGAGGTTGTAACAGTTGTCACTGAAGCTGTTGTCATTGAGCAGATCGACAAATTAAAAGAGGGCGAGTTAAAACCAACGGTGGTAGCAGACCATGGAAGTGCGAACGCCGCAAAATACACTAAAGCGAATATTGAAATCCAAGGTTTAAAACTCTGGTTGAGTGGCATCGGGCGTCCCACTGGAAATGCCCGCACGGAGAGAGTCATCGGAACTTTAAAAAGGGAGGAGATAAATCTACAGGAGCAATATGCAAACGAAGCGGAGTCTAAGAAATCCATAGGACAAACAATTTTTGATTACAACGCCAACAGACCCAATCAGGGCAATGGCGGCTTTGCGCCTAATTTAGTTCACCACGCAGGACGCGCTGTGCTTACAAAAAATAGATTGGCGTCTAGACAACGAACTCAGGAGATGAGAAGAAAACACTGGAAACAACAACAGGCACCTTCTACAGATTTGTTGACTTAAATTCTAGGCCCTTTTGTGCGGGGGTTGCTCGGACAGGACAGGGTCGAAAGATCGTTTCTACTGTTTGAAATGAGACGCTCGGGCGCCTTATATGAGCCACTCAATGATCTGTTAGATTTCAAGGATTTAGAGCCTTCGACGCTTTCTTGGATTGCGCCAACCGTAGTAATAAGCGCCCAGGCTTCATGATCTTTTTGGTACATTACATTCATGTCACCAGCGACGTTTTTAAGTTTCCCTTCAGAAACAATTTCCGACCCCTTAAGAGTTTGCAAATAAGGAGTCGCGAAATCAGAGTTAATGTCTACAGGTTTGCTAAACTTTAACTTTTTGAAATAGGGAGATTCGGTGTTTATGAATTCAAAATAAGCTTTTTCTTTTTTTCCATTAACTAATATTGTTACAAGGCCACTATAATAGTAATTCTTGGAGGAACCACTAATAGAATTGTCTTCTAAGAATGCATCACGTAATTTATCGCATTCCTCACAATTGCTATTTGAAATTATTCTGACGCGCAAAGGAATGTGGTTAATTGGTTCGGAGGCAAGACTTTGAGAGTTAACAAAAACTGTGAGAATTAAAAGTAAGGTGGAATTTAGAAAACTCATAAATGACCTCCATTTAGTAATAAGCACTTCAAGTAGTATACCGCGAACCAAATTACGTATTAGGGGAGATCCATTTCGAAATGAAGCCAAAGCCATGAAAATAACGTGGTATGCAGCTTCAAATTGAAACACTAACCCTTGGACTTTATCTTTTTGGTACGAATTTTTGCGTCCAAAAACACGACAGTTGGAGTGTGTTTTTGGGCTTCTTTGATGGGCATATTGCTTTTAAAGCACTAAACAAAAAGGTTATACTAGAATTGAAGAAAAAGATGGGAAAATCTTTTTTGATGGTGGGCAAATTAAAAGCGATACTGAACAGGTAATACTTGATAAAGAATCTAACCAAATTTTGATATCCAGTAGCAAAAACTATCTGTTGGCTGGATATAAAAGGAAAATAGGTTTAAAATTGAATGTAGATGGTGACATTCAATTTACCTGCTCATTGTCAACCTGGAGTGTATTAAATCCTTTTTTACATTTACCCAACATACACCCTGAAGATGAAAATAAGATCTATAAAAGAAACTCAGCCAAGTACCTCCTTGAAAAAGTTAATTGATTTAACGTATACTTTCCGGTTTGTAAGGCGCGAAGCTCGTAAAGGACGAGGTTGGCCTTTTTCAGCTGAATCTAGTTTATGATGTGGTCTTCTGGGCCATCCGAATCAATAGTACCTTCATCTTGAAAACCCGCCATACCATACAAACGCTCCTTACGATAAAGCGTGCGACGACTGATCCCCAAAACTTTGGCAGCATCCTCAATTTTATGATCCACTTCCTGCAAAACTTTTTTAATGTACCGTTCTTCAAGCTTCTCCAGAGTTGGACGATCACTCTCAAGACTCTCCTCATCCTCCACACTCGCATCGCTCATTCTATCCAGAATAACTGCATTTTCAGTCATTTCGCCATGACTCAAAACAATAGCGCGCTCAATAACATTTTCGAGTTCACGAACATTACCCGGCCAAGTATGTCGCATTAAGATCGCTAAAGCCTCGCCGGAGACGTCCTTTACAGAAAATCCCGCCTGTTGCGAAAATTTATTTAAAAAATGTTTAACCAAAAGGGGAATATCTTCTTTTCGTTCTCGTAAAGGAGGAACTTTGATGGGAATGACATTCAAGCGATAGTAAAGATCTTCCCGAAATTCTCCATGTCGAACCATTGTACGTAAATCCCGATGTGTGGCCGCAATAATGCGCACATCAATCAGTTTTAGATGAGTACCACCAACGGCTCTAATCTGTTTATCCTGAAGAACTCGCAGCATTTTTGCTTGCAATGGCAAACTCAAGTCTCCGATCTCATCAAGAAACAAGGTTCCACCATCAGCCTCTTCAAACAAGCCTTTCTTATTATTGATGGCTCCAGTGAAAGAGCCCTTCATGTACCCAAAAAGCTCGCTCTCAAGAAGATTTTCCGGTATCGCCGTACAATTAATCGGAACAAACGGGAAATTTTTACGACTGCCGCGACCGTGGATAATTCGCGCGATCATTTCTTTACCTGAACCACTCTCTCCCGTAATCAAAACATTGGATGAAGAGCTCGCCACTAGATCAGCTAAACTAAAAACAGCCAGCATCGCACTACTTCGCCCAATCACTGAGTAATCAACTAATCCTTGTTTGTTTTCCATGGCCCCTCCCCACGAAATACACCAATCATTACTTATTCAATTGGGAATTCAACGGAAAAAGGACCATTGGGACACGAACTCTTCTTCACTTCTTTGAAGGGACTTTAACTTTTCTCATTTCACACCGTGAGCTCGACTCTCCTGCACGCCAGTCATACCCATTTCAATAAATTTAGCTTTATCAGCAATTTCAGAAAATGAAGAAGCACTAATATAACTCATTCCGGAACGGATACCACCCGTCAGTTCCAAGATCACATCCTTCACATGGCCCTTGACGCTAACTTGCGTCGACTCTCCCTCTGGTGCCATGCCTTCCGGTACGCCACCTCTCCAAGAAACCTGCGCCGCCTTGGAAGCCATGCCCCGATACTGCTTTTTACCATTCTTAATATCGCCGGGAGTTTCAATAGTCCCTGACAACATACTCCCTAACATGACCGAACTCGCCCCAGCAGCAAAAGCCTTTACGATATCACCACTCGTTCGAATTCCACCATCTGCAATAATCGGGACGCCCTTTTCGCGCCCAACCTCCGCACAAAGTGCAATGGCGGTCAGTTGAGGAATTCCACAGCCGGTGATAATTCGTGTTGTACACATGCTGCCAGGTCCAATTCCAACTTTAATAGCGTCAGCACCAGCATCGATGAGATCCTCAGCCGCCTCTGGAGTAGCCATATTACCCGCTATCACGTCGACATACGGAAACTGATCTTTAACCCATTTTAATGTTTCCATCATCTGCACCGAATGGCCGTGAGCGATATCAAGGGTAATAAGATTGCATCCCTCCATTACAAGCGATTTCGCTCGCTCTTTAAAATCATCCCCAACCCCGATACTCGCAGCAATAATGGTAAGGCCTTTCATTTTGAGAGCTCGCACCATCTCCGTTTGACTCTCAATACTCACAAAACGATGTAAAATCCCAACACCACCAAGATTATGCATAGCCAGTGCCATCTCTCCTTCAGTGATGGTATCCATATTTGCACTTATAATTGGAATATCGATTTCCATATTTCGTGTGAGCCGAGTTTTTAGGCTTGGATCACGCCGTGAACGAATATCCGAGCGCGAAGGAACAATGAGAACATCGTCGAAAGTAAGTCCACGACTTCGTTTTTTAATATCTTGCCATTGAAAAAATAAATCCATTGAACAGTCTCCTAATACCTATTTTGCGAATCGAGCATCCCGTAGATTAAGAACGGTTCCGTTCTTACGTAATCGATCCAGTTCCAATTTGCTGATCTCATCCGTCACTAAGCCCTCTGAATTGAGGGCACCCAGTTTTCTTACTCCACCCTCAGGCATTCCCACATCACAAGGAGTGTAAATACCTCCCTGCCCATAATGCGATTCTATTTCGGACCAGTCAGGGTGCCCTCCAACAATCGATGACATTACGACATAACATTGATTCTCTATAGCACGGGCCTGCGCACAGTGACGCACTCGCCAATATCCATGAACATCTTCAGTACAACTTGGTACAAACAAAACGTCAACACCCTGTTCTGCAGCCAATGCGGTCACCGCTGGGAATTCCACATCATAGCACGTGGTTACCGCACAACTACAATCCCCCAGAGTAAACACATTTAATTTACTAGCCCCCTGACTCACTTGCCACTCTTCATTTTCAAACCGCGTCATATTGATTTTGTCTTGCGAAACAACAGGAACCCCAGATCGAAATATATACGATCGATTGAAAATCTGGTCTTGATCATTCACTGGAACTGTTCCAGCAACAATTGCAATTTTATAGCAATCGGCAAAACTTTGAAACTGAGCCAGAAACTCTGGAACCAACTCACTCGCGCGCGTCAGGTTCTTTCGAAACGTGGCCTCGCCCTTTCGCTTGAGAAGCCAGGATAAACTAAAATATTCCGGAAACAGAATCACTGCCGACTGTTCCAAGGTTGCTTGCTTAATTAAGGTTTCCACCCGACCCCAAAAGTGTTTTTCATCCTGTAGTGGCTGCAATGAAAATTGCGTTGTTGATACTCGCATTACATTAAGCCCTAACTTGATTGATCCAATCATTAAGATTGTAATAATTGGTGATTCGGGCCACTTTTCCTGCCTTCAATTCAAAAAAAGCACCGACCGGCAATCGGTATTTCTGCCCTTTGGCGGCAGGAAGTCCCTCCTGGCTCTGTAAATAAGTACCCTCGATCACAAATTCTGCTGCCAAACGGCTTCCATCACCGTTCGCCATCACTACCAAATCGACGACCTGCTCTGAATAACAGCGATTCATTTCATTAATAAAATCACGAAACGCAGGGATACCCTTTTGCCTTGCGCCCTGATTGAGATCATGAACAATATCTTCCGTTAAAAGGGAAAAAAATGTTTCCCAATCTCGTTTATTAAAGGAACCATAATAGTCATGAATTAATGCAATGGCTTTTTGGTTTTCATACATTTTAATCTCCTCTTTACTAGAAGTTGCCTTTTTTGATTTATGACCTCTATTATAAGGACACAATTCATCATTCTTCAAATGCATAATCGCTGATCTAAAGAACAGAACTCCCTTTTTCTTTTTAACAATCTCTATGCAAAAATAGTCTTCCCAATTGAGACCATTTAGGGCCTTTCATTATGAATTCTTCCTCCATAATAACTTCAGGCCTCTTCAAGCCATACTTAATTCCGTTTTAACCAGTTCCTTGCTTAAAAAATAACAGGTCCCTAGATTGCTCTAAGTAGCGGTAGGACATTACGAATCATGGAGGTCCGTGAATGAAGATTTTAAGACGTATAGCGATTCTTTCAGTGGTGATGACGAACTTTGCCTGGGGGTATATTGACTATTCCTTTGAAAACAGTGAACCCAACGTTACCTATAATGATGCTCTTTATAACGGTTTTGCATCCAATGAAACCTCTCATCAGGTTGAACTGACGCCCCAGCAAAAAGAACAACTCTTTTCATTTTATACGAATGAGAATTTCCCAACTAATGTCTATGCCGACATCCATTCCCAAGTCAGCCTTGCGGACTCCGAAATCACCACTCATGATTTGAAAAAGATTTTTCCTGACAAGTGTGACACTCTTATCGATCAAATCGCAAACGCCGTTCGTAATGAAGTCTCAGATACCTTATTGGACGGAGCGAGGGACATTAAAAAAGCTTGCCCCCAATGGCATAGCCTGGAAGAGGGCGATCGAAAAGATTTCTATGTTGCGCTGGTAACATCAATGGCTCTTGCGGAAAGCTCCTGCAACAACAAAGCAAAAAATAGAAGTGCCACCGATGGCATTGCATACGGCCTCTGGCAGAGCCGACGTCCACTCTCTCCAATTCAGGGGGCTCGTTGGGTGATTAATCAGATCGAAAGCCAAATAGAAAAGAGTGGCTTGCTCTTTTGGTCCAACTCAAACAAGAATTACTGGGCTGTGCTCAATCCAAATATTCATGCCCACAAGGTAAAACGCATCTTAAAACGAATTCCAGCCTGTGTGATTAAAGCAGCAGTCGACCAATAATTCTCGGCACTGCCTTTGGCTTTTCGTGAGATAAAAATTAAGAAGGGTTTAGTGAAGAGAACTTCGTCAATAAAAATGCCCGAAGGAAGCTATCGGGTAGGTTCGGTGTTTGCACACCGAACCCCACCACAGAACCCATCGTGCAGATTTCCCGCAATGGGCTCTTCAGAAAGAAGATTACAGCTTAACGAACGAGGTGAGACGACTATAGTTTAAGGGTATTCGACAATGAACCAGAGGATATTTCTTCAGGAGAGCGGTATATTCGGCCCAACTTTTGCGACCGCGCTGGCTTTGGTCACCGAGGCTTCGTAACCAGAGTTTGGTTGCTATATGGTGAAAACGGCCAATGGCCCTCGCGTTTCCTGCTAAACCATAGTAGTTTATATGTCCTCTAAGAATTTGGTTGATGCGAAGACATTGGTCCTTTAGGTGCCAGTGTCGTATCCTCCGCAGGTTGTCTTTGAGGTTATGACAGGCCCGGGTAAATCGCTTGTTCTCGGTTGCAAAGGCTGGAACAAAGGATCGACCCGAACGAGCTCGAACCATCAGTATATTAAAGCCCAAAAATGTGATTCGTCGTCGTTCGCGATCTGGAACGGTAGGATCCAGATTAGTAGAGTGAGTTTTATCATCGGCGATGGTGAGACCAAATTGGGCAAAGCGAATAACTAAGAGTCGTTTAAAATCTTCGAGGTCTGCTTGGCACTTGAAGAATACACAGAAATCATCTGCGTAACGCACGAGGTGCGCTCCCCGAGGGTACTGCTTCCTGATTTGCCGAGTGAACCATAGATCCAAGACATAATGAAGTTAGATGTTTGCCAGAAGGGGCGAGATACTGCCACCTTGTGGGACCCCTTGTGTTTGCGCCACCCATTGGTCATTTTCCAATACTCCGGCTTTGAGCCAGGACTGAATAAGGGCTAGTACCCTCGGATCGCCGATGCGTAACTCAAGAAATTTTCTGAGCCATTCATGGTTCAGACTTCCGAAGAAGTCTCGAATATCCACTTCTAACACATGATAGAATCCCTTATTGAGATGGTGTTTCGTAGTAGCTAAGGCGTGATGGCAACTGAGTAGCGGCCTAAAACCAAAGGAGCAGGACTGAAAATCCTGCTCATAAATACTAGAAAGCACCTCTGCCGTAGCACCCTGAAGAGCGCGATCTAGCACCGTGGGTACTCCTAGAGGGCGCTGGCCACCATTACTTTTCGGGATATAGACTCGTCTTACAACCGGCGCTTGATACTGTTGTAAATAAATATCATTTAAAGCCGGTTTTAAGAGCCAAGAAAGATTTTCTTGCACCTGTTTAACCGACAAGCCATCAATCCCAGCGGCCCCCTTTTTATCCATCTTCGCCAGTGTTTTCTCGATACGTTCCCTATTAATGTGATGTAGGAGATTATTGAATTTCTCCTGTGGATGATTGCGAGCCTTCGCCGCAATTAACTCTAGCTTCGTTGAAGGGTTGTGTTCATATCGCCTGCTGTGTGCGGGAACTTCACCCACCTCTGTGTGTGGCCCTGTCTTCGCCATTTGAGTTATTCCTTTCTGCCTGCCCCTTTCCTCCACGATCATTACTCGCTTCACAGGTACTATTGGCAGGTCTGACTTCTCTTACTTCTTCATTGAGGTTTATCCTCCATTACCACTCTTCCGGTGGAG
The DNA here is from genome assembly GCA_964648725.1 of uncultured Pseudobdellovibrionaceae bacterium. Taxonomy (GTDB): domain Bacteria; phylum Bdellovibrionota; class Bdellovibrionia; order Bdellovibrionales; family Bdellovibrionaceae; genus CAUJGP01. Next base: position 8,938 of record CAZYOE010000170.1, read on the forward strand.
AAACAGAGATCTCCCAAGTTCACGAAAGTGCGTTTGCAGACATGCTGTCAGCCGAGCCCCCGGTGGGTTGAAGGCGTCTCGCTTTTAACGACGTCCTTACTTGTTGCCTTCCACCAACGATGAGAGGTGTCGGCACCCACGATTACCTCCTTTCGGGGTTATCCTGCTTCGCCTATTAGCTCAGCCTGCCTGCTCGCCTTCGGTTAGCTTTGACAGATAAGTCGCCTACACCGTCATAACCGAGGCTTTAACTCCGATTGCTAATCTTTAAGTTAGTGATCATTGCATATCACACGCTCCTTTCGCGCTTCTTGGCGCACCATCGATGAGGCCGCAGGATGTTAAACCATTTTTAGTTAGGAAGTAGACCAAGGCAGCAATGGACCCGAATGAGATGCGCCGAAGGCGCGAAGCTCGTGAGGGACGCGGAGCCTTCTGGACTTCCCTTCACAAAGGGACTCTGCCCAGTGTAAGGCGCACACGAGGCGGGGTTTCCCCTCCGTGAAGGGGTGCTACGGACGACGCAGCCACCTATAGATATCCGCCATTCTAGTAAACCTCATGTTTTTGGCATTTCTGATCGATCAGCTTCAGGATTTGAACTGTTCTGAGAAATGAATTTTTCAGAGCGTTTCAATTCCTGGATTCTCCATCAAAAAAGTGAATGAGTGTCTAGATTTTCGTCGAGTTTAAGC
>CAZYOE010000171.1:0-9622 GCA_964648725.1 uncultured Pseudobdellovibrionaceae bacterium
AGGGCTATTTGACCGTCTTACCATCAGTCTTAGGGCGATCTACCACCGATCTATTTGGTACCAAGGCCGAATCCATTAGAAAAAATGCCGAGACGGAGTTTAATGGAAACAAGAGAGCTGAGTACTATCGAGAATTTTCCAAACTTGCCCAAGAAGAAGTTCGGTATATTCCGGGCTGGATTCCAACATTCAGTGATTTCCGCAATGCAAAACTAACGAAGAAACCAACTGCATTCAAATACAGTTACAAACTTATTGATTTTCAAGAAAAATAGAAAGGAGGCAGCTCTTATGAATATAGATTTAGAAATCTTTAACCTCGACGTCTTCTCTGAAGCACGTATCGACGCTGTCTAGTTTCTTAAGGCCGTAGGTCCTCATAGATCTATGGCCTTACTTTCAATCAACAAAGGAATTTGAGTAGTGACAAATAGCAAATTGGAACAATTCATAAAAGCTTTTGCCTTTCGCGACGGCCTTTTTCGATCTGTAAGCCTCATAGGGAGCACGTTTGCAATTGCCGCAATTTCACTGTTACCTGGATTCGGAGTAAAAGGTTTATTGATTGCTACTTCAATTCAGTTATTACTCTCAGCTTTGCTTGAGATTCCTACCAGCATCGCCGCCGATAAATTTGGCCGATCGCTTATTTTGAGAGTTAGCTTAGCTCTCAAAATACTGGTCTCTGTAGCTCTTGGAATTGCAATATATTTTGCATCGAAAGGCGAGGCTCAGTATGTATGGTATGCATTCTTTTTCGAGGCCTTTATTGATGCCATCTCAAATACATTACTCAGTGGTTCTTACCAGGTCGCATACCTTACGCTCTATGACCAAATAAACTCAGAAAACTCTACCAGGCCTCCTTTATTTTTAAAAAGTTATGAATATGGCATCAAGTTCCGGATCTTATTCCCGGTACTATTTGTAATCTTCATTATAACGACGTTCCTTCTTTTTGAATCTTCTCATCAGAATTTGTACAATTGTGCTTACTTCATCCTCAGCGCAATCATTCTTGCCAGATTAGCGCTCTTCGTCGTGGTAAATAAAGACTTTAAATCCGTTAACCTAAAGGATGACAAAGCTCGATTGGGAATCAAAGCTGGATTGCTTGAAGTCTCAAAAATTATTTCCAATCGAAAAACCCTGTTCTTTACGTATAGTGTGACCGCCCTTTTTAACTTTGTTAGCATCTTATATTTGACGGGCCAAGCCATGAAAGGACTAAAGGCCCTGGGCTTTAATTCCAATTATACTTGGATGGCAGCTATAGGCTCGAGCGTTTTAATTTATTTACTTCGAACATTCGCAACCATTGCATTGCTTCCCAAAATATCGAAAGACGTTTTAAATATCATGATACCTTTTTTTGGGTTTCTGGTTTTTCTAGGTGGAGTAAGTCTGTCCGGAGTCGACTGGCTCTTTGATTCAATCCTTTTCAGATTTGTTTTCTTTATTATTTTGACCACAATTCTTTTCGTCATCAGTGACGCGCTTTCAAAATCGATTGAAAGCTCCCTCAAAGACCTGGTCCAATCCGACTTTAAGGCGACGTGGATCAGCCTAGGAAACACTCTTGCCTATTTAGTCTTCGGGGCGTCTTCCTTTTTGATATCGGGGTTTGTTTTTTCAAAAGCCAATATTTTAATTGGCAGTCTGATTGCAATTGCCGGTCTATTCATTTTAATTTCGCAAATTCTCGCAAGCAAGGGACACGAGGCGCCTTCCTTTAAGGAAGTACTTAGAGCTCAACTCCTGAAGGCCTTATCTTTTATTGTTATACTGATTGTCGCGATAGATCTAACTTCCTACGCGTTATCCACCCAGCGGCGAATAAATGAAATATCGGCTAGAACATCGCACACAGTTTTACTGGGAATAAAATCTTCAGTTCTTCAAGGGGATTTGATTGAAGCCAGCAACTTTTTGTATTCACTTAAAAGTGGTAACTTCATTGGATGCTTCAAGCTAAACTTAAAGCTTGCTGAAACCAATGACTGCGAACTAAATGGGCAAACTCAAGATTACTCCGACTCTCACGAGTTAGAAATAAAATACGACGAGAATTCTTATGGAACTGTCACACTTTATTTTGATTTTTTGCCCATCAGAAAAGACCTCTACTTTCGCATAATCATTGATATCGTATTTTCATTCTTTCTATATTCGTTTTTATTCTATGTGTTCCATATTATTTCTAAAACAGTCGGTTCAGAAGTTGAACTACTGCACGAGGCTATTGCCGGTTCAGAAAAGAGCAACAGCACCAACTTATTCAGAATTCGCGAATTCAAAGAAATAGATCATCATTTGTTTGAATCACTGAAACTTAGAGAAAAAGTTCAGTTCCAAACGGCAATGATTAATGTCGCTTCCCAAGTCTCCCATGATATCAGGTCCCCACTTACGGCTCTAGGTTTAGTAACCCACCAACTACCACAGATCCCAGAAGAGAAAAGAATCATCATAAGAAGTGCTGTTAACCGTATTAATGATATTGCCAATCAGCTTCTGCAAAAGAGTCGTGAAGAACGAATAGATAAGGCCAGTGACACCGTTAAAAATGAAGCACCAAAGAAAAATGAGTTTAAAACAGACTTAGTTGGCCCACTGGTGGACGGAATTATCTCTGAGAAACGAGTTCAAAATCGCGACTTTCCTGAAGTCGAAATTGCCTGTGAACTAAAAAACAGTTATGGACTCTTCGTTTCAATCAATCCTGTTGAGTTTAAACGTGTCCTTTCAAATTTAATTAATAACAGCGTAGAAGCTCTGCCAAATAAGAGTGGTTCAGTAATTGTGAACATAATTAATCGTGACCATACAGTGATGGTTAGCATCGAAGATACGGGTGGTGGTATTCCTGAAGATATCCTTAAAAGATTAGGTGAAAAAGGAATTTCTCACGGCAAGGAAGGCAGCACTTCCGGAAGCGGCCTCGGAGTCTATCACGCGAAACAAGTCATTGAAGCCACAGGCGGGTCTTTTGAAATCAACTCTAAAGTTGGTATTGGAACCACCGTAAAATTGTGTTTTCCGAAGGCTAAAACCCCTGATTGGTTTGTCGAAAAATTAAATATTACTGATTCCACGCAAATAGTGGCACTGGATGATGATATTTCGATCCATCAGGTTTGGAAAGATCGATTCGAAAATCGTAGTCTCGAATTTCCTATCTTATCATTCACCACCGCCGATAGCTTAAAAAAATGGTATTACGAGGCGGCACGTGATCAGCGCACGCCTTATCTTTTTCTTTTTGATTTCGAACTCCTCGGACAATGCACGAATGGCCTGTCACTAATCAAAGAGTTAGAAATCGAAAAGCAAAGTATTTTAGTTACATCAAGATATGAGGAAGAAAGTATTCGAAGGGTATGCCATGAACTAGGCGTTAAACTAATTCCCAAGCCAATGGCGGGCCTTGTACCTATTGAATTTGCAGAACCAAAGCAATCCTTTGATGGAATCCTGATTGAAGACGATCAGTTGGTTCACGCGACCTGGAAACTTGCAGCGCAAGATAAAAACAAGTCTTTTATCAGCTTTTATAATCACATTGGTTTTTTCGAGCACTCAAATCAGTTTGATCTGAGCTCAAAAATTTATGTCGATTCAAATTTAGGTAACGGTGTCCGGGGCGAAGATATTGCAAAACAAATTTCAGAACTAGGGTTCGAGAACATCTATCTGTGCACCGGCTATCAATCCATTGATTTTGGTCATATGCCGTGGATCAAAGGCATCCTTGGCAAGGACCCACAGTTTTAATCCAGCTGTCATAGAATATGGATTCAAAAAAAAATGTAGTCAAAGATCGGCGCGGGCCACAGAGATTTGTCGGTCCACATTTTTTTCAATACATAGAAATACTTAACATCATTTTAATTAGACCACCCACCCATTTTCTGCGGGTCTTCAAAGGGTGGCCAGCGCCCTATATTCCTCGTTTTTCTCAAACTTTTCAATGAGCTAAATCAAATTCACCGAAACCTTGGCATGCCTTGCAATTTAATATTGGGGAAGCAACCCAATAAAGGAGGCGACTATGCTATTTGCCGATCAATCACCCTATTTTGATACCTGCCCTCGCTGCGGCGTTGGCGGATTGGAAATTCTGAAAACTCACGCTTACTGCGTGAATTGCAATTATGAGGAAATTTATCACAACGACGAATTCTACTCGATACCACAATGGGCTCTGGATTCAATTGCGAGCAAACCTTCCCGAAAAGAACTAATTGATGAACCCGACGATATTGAGGACGAGGCTTGCTAACTCAAGCAAGGATTTTCAAATGCAAAGAACACTTTTGAATTTCATACCGCTGATTTTGAGGGAGGGATAATGGAAAGGAGTCTGGCGCTTGAACTGCGTTCCGTTATTTCTTCAAACAATTTTGAGAAGCTCCACCAATTACTGAGCCGCATGAAATGGCGACACCGATGCGCTATTCATCTGCGATTCTGGGAAGACCATTCGATCTCACAAATTGCAAACCTTATGAGTCTCAGCTGGCAAGATACAGATAATTTGATTAAAGAAGCTATTCGAGAATTAAGAACCGAAATCAAAAAAATAAATTCAAATTCTAATGCCAGTGTAGCGGCATAGAGAGGAATCTTAAATGAACAACAAACAAACCAATGATTCAAAATTTTATCGTTTCAAAGTCTATCAAGGTGAGAAAGATATTAAAGGCAATATTAAAAAGACCAAGAGTGTCGGCATGGCATACCAAAAAGAAGGTCAACCCATGATGACGTTAAAGCTTTGGACTTTTAGCAGTGAAAAGTTCTACCTCATTCTCAATCAGAATGACGCTTCAAAGTATTTGGTGATGACAAGGGAACCAAACAAAAACCAGCTCGCAAAAAACAAATATTTCTGGAATATCGTCGGTCACGGAGAGATTGATACCTTTCGAGGATTTGTTTCCATCCATTTTGATCTTTTTAACAAACCCGTTTTCATGGCCACGCACCCTGAATCCTCCGCCTATTCCGTTTCGTTGCCTCAGCCGGAAGAAATTGCTGACGATGTAGCCTAACCATTCTGCTGCGAGATTTATTGAGTTTTCAAAATTAAACACGGGAACTCTAATGAATAATAAGAATGTCATTTTACTTCTAGTCTTGGGATTAACTATTTCAATGGTCACACCAGACTTCGCCCACACGAGTCTTGAGGGAAGTCTAGAGGGAATCAAATACAAACTAACTGGCGTAATTCTTCCGCTCCTCTCAGTGATTGGTTTAGCCTTGGCGGCACTATCGTTTTTCACCGGAAATCCTAATGCAAAACAGCGTGCGCCGCAAAGTGTCTGAGATGAAGTGTTCTTAAAAAGGAGAACTAGAATTGTTGGAAAATTCTATACGCACCGTACTTATCCATGCCTGGCAACAGGCTCGTAGACCTCGAAAGAGGATGGGGAGTGTAGCATGTACGGAGCAAGGCCGTGGGAGCGGAGTTACCCGTAGTCAGCCCACCGTCAGCGTAAGTCATAAATGGCTAAGGGTGAGTTTCCTTGAAGACGAGACCCAGTGGGGAGTGAATGCGTCCCAGTGTCACACGGTAACTAACGTGGCATACCGATGTTCGTGTGGAGGTATGTGTTGTTTGCCTCCGCATCCAACCAATCGGCACATCCCTAATGAAGGGACTAATGGGGTCGAAAGTCAACCTAACTATGACCGATCTTCTCTCAGGTATAATTGCGGGATCGCCTGTGCTGGTGTGGTGGAATGGGTCCACTCACCTGTGTGGCGACGGAGTTCTCATATTACCCAAGGGTCGCACCAGAAACGGTGCTATCTACGTCGGCCTGTAATGGGACCGGCAGTCGATCAGCAGTCAACTGATCGAATCGGGGGACGGTATAAGCGGCCAGAAATGGAAGCGAAAGCCCAACTCTCCTAGGGAAAGGAGAACAGTTTCTATGTTCCCAACAAAGTGTGAAAGGAGGAATGCTAGTGCTTTCCGAAAGAACAAGTAGTGCTTTAGCGGGAATCTCGAAAGCCACCTTGAAGGATGGTGTTCGGGTGAAACATCTTTTCAGGATTATGACTCATTATCCAGATGTATGGATGCGGTCCTATGCCAATATCTATGCCAATCGTGGCGCAACCACCAAAGGTGTGGAGATAATACACTGGATAGTATGAGTCAGGAGCGGGTATCGCACCTGATCCAACTTTTGAAAGATGATAACTACAAACCCAAACCGGCAAGGCGGACCTACATCCCGAAAGCCAATGGCAAGATGCGGCCATTGGGGATTCCAAGCGGCGATGACAAATTGGTGCAAGAGGTAGTTCGAATACTGCTCGAAGGTATTTACGAGCCAGTGTTTTCAACCAACTCACATGGCTTCAGGCCCAAACGGTCGTGCCATACTGCCCTACGCGACATCTCCGATCACTGGAAGGGAGTAAAGTGGATTGTGGATATGGACATCAAAGGTTTTTTTGACAATATCGATCATAATATTTTGATTGGTTGTCTGGAACGCAAAATTGATGATCCAAAATTCATCGGCCTGATTCGGCAATTTCTGGAAGCCGGATATTTGGACGACTGGAAGTTTCACGAAACTTACTCTGGAACTCCCCCAAGGGGGCATCGTCCCCCCAATTCTTGCCAACGTTGTTCTGCACGAACTTGACCAGTTCGCAGCAGAACAACAACGGGCCTTTAACAAGGGTCGTAGAAGACAACGTAATCGCGAATACTGGCTTCTCACGAAGCAGATCGCACACTGGAGACTCAGAATAGACATTCTGAGAAAACGCGGAGTCTTTGAGTTTATGATCGACGAACTCCGCGAGCGGATCAAAACCCTCGAAGAAGAGCGAAGTAAATTACCGGCTTACGTGATGGAGGACGATAACTATCGTCGATTTCATTACGTCAGATACGCAGACGACTTTGCTATCGGACTCATCAGCTCCCGTGCGGAAGCCATGCAGGCCTACCAAGAGATTGAGCAATTCCTTAGGGAGCGACTCAAACTCGCAGTTGCCCATGAAAAGTCTGGCATCCGTTCTATCAGAGAAGGCTTTGGATTTCTGGGTTACCACCTCTATCAGGACGTGAACAACGACCGAGTAAGGAAAGTGCAGGTTGGCGCAACCAAAGACGGTCGCACCATCTATAGGAAGTTCAGGAGCCTCAAATCACAAATCTGTCTCCAGTTGCCGAAAGAAAAGGTCTGGGAGTTTTGTCGGAGGAAGGACTACCTCAATGGTGAGACGCCCCAAGCCCGATCTTATCTCCCAAACCTCAGCGATTATGAAATCATCTCAACCTACAACGCAGAGATGAGAGGTTTTGCCAACTATTATGCATTGGCTCCATCAAGGAACCTTCGCATTTTAGAATGGGCGGGTCTCAAGAGTTTATTCAAAACTCTTGCTAACAAGCACAAAACATCGAGTGCGGGCTTGTTTAGCAAGATGAAATTTGAGGACGAACACATCCTGCGTTATCAGCAGAACGGCAAATCGAAGGTGCTAAAAGTTTTTAAAATGAAGCATCGCTCGCCTATCCCTCTGCATGTGGATCGTGAGCCATTCACGATCCCATTCGGGAGCCAAAGGTCCGAACTTATTGAACGCCTGAATGCCAATCAGTGCGAATACTGCGGAAAAACCGGCGGGTACTTTGAAGTCCACCATATCCGAAAGCTAAAGGATATTCAGGACAAGAAAAGCAAAGCCCCATAGAAAATCCGCAAGATCGCACGGAGAAGAAAGACCATGATTCTCTGCATAGAGTGTCACGATCTTCTGCATTCGGGGAAACTTCAAGGTTGGAAAAGAGATATTCACACAGAGACGGAGAGCCGAATGCGCTGAAAGGTGCACGTTCGGTTCGGAGGGAGGCTCACGTTGCTTCTAGCGATAGAAGACCGGAGCCTACCCTACACATCGCCTATGCAATTTTGGGTTGTATTTTTGGGTTTGGAGCACAAGCCATTGTCGATTTCATTGGACAGACTGTGCGATGAACAAAGGGGTGGCAATGGAAAATCAAGGACTGTTAACAACAAAGGTTGCTCGCGCGCTTGAGATGAAAACAAAGCTATTTGGTTTTGAACTGCCGGATTTGCTTTTAATTTTCATGAATCTCGCGGTGACCAACTTAGTGTTTGGGTCAACTTCTGTTCGCTATCCGCTTGTTTGGGGAACGACGCTTTTACTGGCGTCGTTTCTTTTTTTCTCAAAACGTGGAAAGCCAGACAACTATCTCCAACACTACGGGGAGCTACTCGCTCAGACTTCACTGAAACTTGCAGGAAGACCCGACTTGAAATATCGCCGTTTTAAAAAGGAGCCCTTTAATGAAACTAAGAGATGATTCTTCACTATCCCAGGAACTTCCATATTGGGAATATTTTGCAGTACCCTTTAGTCATACAATTCTTGTCGATGGATCGCTCGCAGCTGGCCTAAAGGTTTCACTGCTTGATATTGAGTGCTTTGACGACGCCGAGGTCAATCAACTAACGTTGGGCTTAAGAGCCGCGTTAGACTCAATCTCTGAATCCACATCAGTGCAATTTGTTTTAGGGGTGAGTTCTGACTTTTCAGATCTGTTAAAAAAACATACCGACAGCCAATCTGAATCTTCTCATCCACTCATTAAAGAAATTACTGCGCATCGAAAAGCCAACCAATCGCTCTAATCTTCTGAGAATCAACAACAATTCAATCAGGAGTTACTATGAGGCTATTGGCGTGTCTCATTGTCCTTGCCACGACTTCATCCTATGCTGGAAATCGAGTTCGTCATATTGAATGCCATGAAGAGAAAATTATTACCATTCGTACCGCAATAGGGATTGCAACAATCATCCAAGTTCCTGATCGCCCCAATAGCGTTGTTGTTGGGGATCAGGATAAATTCAAAGTTGAATACCTTGAGCAAGCGATAACCATAAAACCCCTTCAATCCGGGGCGAAAAGCAATCTATATATTTATACTGATTACCGGCGATATAACGTTCAACTTGTGACTGGATCAGAACACTTTGCGGATTATGTCGTTTATCTTGAGAATGAAAAACCAAAGGTGACCTCTAAACAAAACTCACTGAGATGGCTGAATTACGGTCGTTCGATGAAAAATGATGAATTCACTTTCCACACAAATAGAATTGCAAAAACCTCAGATGGGATTTTGCTTATTGAGTTCAACGTCACCGCCCTTAAAAAGGGAGCTATTAACCCCGAGTGGATATGGCTAACTCAAGAATCCAAGGTTCGACCAATTCAGAACCTATTTCTATCATCACTAAAGATTGACAGCGGCAAATCTTCAACGGGCACGATCCAAATTCTATCAAAGGACATTGACCCCACTCGACCACTTAAAATTGAACTGAGGCGAAAAAAAACAACGGCCATAGTCCTACCAAAGGCAAATCAATGGAAATAACAAAGGACAAATTTAATTTCGCGAAGTTGTTTTTAAAGGACCCATTACCTTTCACAAAAAAAGGGATATCAACTGGAGTTTCGTTGGAAAGTCATTTGTGGTGGCTGTTATTGGTGGCGTTCTACTGATTCTCATCATGCCTACGCCTAAATCAGAGCAAAAGATTTTTTATCAGAAGGC
>CAZYOE010000172.1:0-9384 GCA_964648725.1 uncultured Pseudobdellovibrionaceae bacterium
TCATTCTCGAAGTTACACATCGCACATAGATTTTTAAATAAGTAGAAGGGTTCGATATCTTTTATCGTAAAGTCGAGTTAATGGTATTGGAACTTAATTTGGAAAGCTCTGCCGCATTCGAAGCCTCTTCCAATAGGCAGGGGCATCCTTTCCCCGGAAGACTCCTGGTTGAAACTAGCAAATATAAACTATTGACGAGAAAAACAAATCCTAAACTTGGGCAGTTCTGAGAAATGAATTTTTCAGAAAAAGGTATGCCGTTGTCTAGCTGTTAGCAAAAAAGAGCCTCGCCCTGTTTTTTAAAGAAATTTTCATTTAAACCCAATAATTTCACTTATAAATAGAACCTATTGAGACCGTATCGGGAATTTCTACGAGCCGCTCGACATCCTCTAGATTGGCACAGCAATAGCAAGTACCAATTTAGCCCTGATTAATTCAAAAAACTCAATTTTTATAAGTCCTTTATCATAAAGGGAGGCCTCTAAGGTGAGCAGTTCAAGCCGACAACGAGCGATTCGAAAACATAGGGTTTTTATTCCTTTCTTTTTGAGGGGTTGCGCTTTCGTTATTCTATGCACTCAAACTTGTTTGGCAAATGAAGACTGTTCACACGAATTGAACAATAAGATTAAATCCACCCTGGGTGCAGAGATAGAATTTCAACCCGTGAGAGCCAACTCGGAGCGCAAGAACGTTCCCCCACTTGTCGAGTTTATGGCGTATCCTCTTTCTCGTGAGGAAGCCGACTTTGAAAGAATGACTTTGGGCAAGTTGTTTGGGCTTTATGGAAGAGATACTCATACCGGCGAAATGATTGAAGGCCTCTTACCCCCAATAATCGTTGAAAGTAGAACCTTTCAGGAACGACTGTCACGACCACCTCTTAAACCTCCTGATTTTGCCCAGAATCCACAGCATGAATGGTTGCCATCAGAACGAGAGGAATATTATCGATTGAGAAAGGAATATGATGCCAAGGGATTTCCTTTTGAGCTCAAACAAGTAGGAAACCAATATTTTATTGTAAATTTCGAATCCCTCAAAGGAAATAGATTACGTCGCACTTTGCAGTTACTTTTTGACATTGCTGGCAGTCATAATCCGGACTTTGTTTTAGCCAAACGGCCTTCATCTTGGCTGGACAAAACCAATCGCTGGGATCAACTCATCCCAGACCAAATTGTGATTGAAAGTCGAGGAGGAAAGTCGGCAGGATTAGAGTTCCCAATGAATGGCCCCGTCAATTCGAGAAAAGAAATATTCGAATACATTAAAAACCTCTGGATTCGGCTTGGGCTTTTTGAAGAATCCGAAACACAATTAGTCGAAGATGCCGCTGCGTTGACCGATATCCATCTCCATTGGGTTCCCAAAATTTCAAGTGCGCGTGCGGGACTTCGTAAAACACTCTACACCAGAATGATCGGAATTTTTGGTGACGAAAATGATAAGGGACTTATTAAGGACCTCAGTCACTTATCGCAAAGTTTGAGGAACGCGCCTAAGAATACAAATGCACTTGAAGGTATTGTGGCAGATGTCTTTGATAAGTTTATCAAAACCTTTCAGCAGACTCCTATCCAAATTCTTACCAGGACAGTTTTTCGCACTCTCGTTGCGACGGAAGAGGGTGTTTATCAAAATGGTCGCATCCTCAGTGAGGTCGATCAGGACCCCAACTTTACCAATCATCTTAAATTACTGCGATTTGGTTTTCGAGGAAAGTATGGTCAAGCCACCATACCGGCAAATGTGCCGGTCCCTATCGTAGGTATAGAAGTTCGCAATAGTGGATCTTTTATTAACACGATGGACCAGGCTGCACAGATCGAGAAGGATTTCCATCGCGAAGTTTTGCCAGGCGAGCGGGGCCTGGTAGATCATCCTATAGAACTCATAAAACAGGCACGCCTTTACAATATCGATGAGCGTCTCATGGAAATGTTCGAGCACGCCTGCCAAGCTGGAAACCCTAAGCTTGCTCAATCGAAGTGGCATCGCACGAGGATAATGGCAATGTTCCTATTGCCATTGACTCCTTGGGAAAATCATCCGCTCGTAGTGAAAAAATCTGCAAATCTCGGAGTCGTAGGTTCGGAAACTATCCGTAAGAAGATTCAGGCGGCAAGGAATCGCTATGCTGAAAAAATAAATTCTTTGGTGAAAAGCTATTATCAAGACTTAGAGACCCTGTCGGCCAGCGATATTGATTGGTTAACCTCTGATCCACAAAAACAGTTTAAAACCGATAAACCAGAAACTATAGGTCAACTCAACAATATTAAAGTCAACGGCAAAGAAGAAATTTTGCAGATGACAATGGTTGTGGAGATGTTGCGTTTTCTTTCATACTCCGGTCTTGATGACTATTTGCAGTAACTGATTTCAAATATATAGATTCCGTTGAAAAAGACTGCCTTCTTCGTTGCATTCGCTTCAAATCGAATTCAAAAGTAGAACATTTTTTTGACTTTGAGCAATAAAACTCTAGATTTTCACTAGCCAAAATGAACAACCTATAGTTCCCTTCACTATACTTTTTCCATTTAGCCCGTAGCCCATAGTTGGCTGCGCCGCCCGAGGCGCCCCTTCACTGAGGGGAAACCCCACCTCGTGTGCGGCCTACAGGAAGCAGGCCTCAGCGTCTACTCCTAGCCGCTTCGGTCTACTTCCTAACTGAAAATGGTATAAACTTTTGTTATTTTTTGTGACTCAACTTTGTATTCAATGATGGAGGCCAAAGTTATGGCTACAAGTTCGCTAAAATCTTCTTATCAAGATAGCTCAGACCAATCGATTAATAATTGGGTCAAAGATATTGTTTCACTCTGTGAGCCCAATAGCGTTTATTGGTGTGATGGTTCAGAGGGAGAATACCAGTCTCTTTGTGATTTACTCGTGCAATCAGGAACATTCAAAAAGTTAAATCCGACTAAACGCCCTAACAGCTTTTTAGCTTTATCAGACCCTTCTGATGTTGCCCGAGTTGAAGACCGCACTTTTATTTGCAGCCAAAATGTTTCTGATGCTGGCCCCACCAACAATTGGATGGCACCTCTTGAGATGAAGCGCATTATGAGAGAGCTTTACCGAGGTTCCATGCGTGGTCGCACACTCTATGTGATCCCTTTCTGCATGGGTCCTATGGGTTCGCCACTCGCTCAATATGGTATTGAAATTTCAGATTCCCCTTACGTTGTCGTCAGCATGAAACTAATGACTCGCATGGGCCTGCAAGCTCTTAAAAACATGGAAGGCAAATCCTTCGTTAAATGTTTGCATTCAGTGGGAGCGCCCCTACTACCCGATCAAACGGATGTCACTTGGCCATGCAACAAAGAACAAAAATATATTGTCCACTTTCCTGAAGAGCAAACCATCTGGTCTTATGGATCCGGTTACGGTGGCAATGCACTTTTAGGTAAAAAATGTTTTTCCTTACGAATTGCCTCTCATCTCGGTCGTCAACAAAATTGGTTGGCAGAGCATATGCTCATTATGGGTGTTGAAAACCCCGCTGGCAAAAAGCATTATTTGGCAGCTGCATTTCCAAGCGCCTGCGGAAAAACCAATTTTTCCATGCTCATTCCACCGAAAACCTTTGCAGGCTGGAAAGTTACGACTCTTGGAGATGATATCGCTTGGATTCACCCTGATGAAAATGGCCAACTTCGTGCTATAAATCCCGAAGCCGGTTACTTCGGAGTAGCACCAGGCACCTCCATGAAAACAAATCCTAATGCTATGCTGACAGCCTCAAAAAACACGATCTTTACAAATTGCGCGCTCACTGATGATGGTGATGTTTGGTGGGAAGGCATGACTGAAACTCCTCCAGCTCATCTCATCGATTGGCAGGGTAAAGACTGGACGCCAGACTGCGGGCGAAAGGCCGCACATCCTAATTCACGCTTTACGGTTTCAATTTCACAATGTCCTTCAATGGATGCCAACTGGAATAGCCCAAATGGTGTTCCTATTTCCGCCTTTATTTTTGGTGGCCGTAGAGCCACAACCATTCCCCTTGTGTATGAATCCCCTTCATGGGAACGAGGCGTCTATATCGGAGCCAGCACAGCCTCTGAAACAACGGCAGCGGCGACTGGCGCAGTGGGAGTTGTACGTCGTGATCCAATGGCCATGCTTCCATTCTGTGGCTATCACATGGGTGATTACTTTAAACATTGGCTTCACTTTGGCCGCCAACTTAAAAATCCTCCTAAATTCTTTGGAGTTAACTGGTTCCGTAAAAATGGCGATCATTTTATTTGGCCGGGATTTGGTGAAAATATGCGCGTGCTTCACTGGATGTTTCAGCGTCTAGAAGGGCAAGCCGCTGGAATGCAGACACCTATCGGTTTGATTCCACGCTACACTGATTTAAATTGGACTGGTCTTGATTTTTCCCCAACCCAATTCCAAAGTCTCGTGCAACTCAATTCACAGGATTGGCTCGAAGAGATTGTGCAACAAGAAGAATTCTTCCTTACTCTTGCAGACAAAAGTCCAGTTGAATTTAATGAGATTCGAGCTCATCTGAAAAATAGTTTTAGTTCAACCTTCAGAGCAAAGGACATTCATTTATAGTCCGCAGAGGTCCGTCTCATCCCCTGAGTCAAAAACCAGTTGTTCATGGGGATGACCAGTTTTTAACAAAATGCTAGCAATCAGCGACAGTTATCTCCTAAACTAGAGGGAGCACTATCTTTTAATGGATGGTGTTCCCTAAAAGGAGTTTGGGATGATTCGAACACGTTCAAAAATTCATAGATCTATTTGTCTTTTCTTGAGCGCAAGTCTGTTTGTTGAGTCTGGATTTGCGGCCCCATCACTCAGCCAAACCACAATCACGACTGCCAAAGAATATTTGAATGCCACAGGAATGGGTAAAATCCAAACTCTCGGCGAGTGGTTTGAAAAAGCCAAAGAGTATCTTGATGAAGATGTGATCGAACGAATGAATTATTGGGTCTCACAAAATAAAAACAAAACCATCCCCCCCCTAACCGTAAAGCAAGTTAACACCGCTAAAAAAGGTAAATATCTTTTGTTAACTTTTAAAGTCGACGGTCATAATGTCGAGTATGAACTCCATCAGGATAAAAACGGTCCTTATATCTACAGTTATGGTACTGTTTTACGAGAATCAGATTGGACCGATTCAACTTTGATAGAACAAGTCATGCGAACTGATCCCATTTTGACTTACAAACAATTTAGAAAGCTCGCGGATAAGAGTCCTGAGTGGGGCGTTAAATACCTCAATGGGCTCCGTCAACTTCAAATTGAAATGGAACGCGGGCAAAAGGTGCTATTTCCAAAAGAAAAGAAAACCTCTTCGTATTTCTATGAACTGGCGATCCCACACTCCTATGGCGAGCAGGTTGAAAACGGATGTCAGCTCGCAGGTTGGGGCGGAGTTTGGGATTCAACCAATGGAAATTGTACTAAATCCGAAAGTCCAGGCAAATATGCCCAATACACCTGTTCGAATAAGGGTGAAATCGATTGTAATCCGATGATCTACGGTTACAAAAAAGGCACAGACCGTTTTTGCGTTCCCCTCGTTCCGAAAGAAGACGTTTCGGCTAAATATTGTGATGAGAAAAATCCTATCTATAATGCCGCAGATTTTAAAAAGATGACCGATCAAGTTGACAAAGTTGAGGGCCGCAACCCGGGATCCACGCTTATGATGATCAAAGGCCATATCACCGTTTTTAAAGAACGATGCTTAACCAGCGACCAAATGAACAATGCGGATTACCTGCCCTTTTCTAAAATGAAAGACGTCACCGAAAACACTTTTGCGAAAAAATTTCCTGCGATGCAAAGAGATGGACAAGATCGCAATGCTCACAATCGACTCGCTTGTAAAGCCTTCTTCCATCGCCTGCAATTTCTGGAAGACACCGTTGCCGAGCAAAAACCTCAAACGACTCCTGGGGTTCCAACCGATCAAAAAAAATGTATCCCAGGCCTCGTGACTGCTGATTGCCCTGCTAAGGAACCACCTCTAAATTGTCCCGTCAATAATCCAAATTGTAAGGAAGTCCCTGGCTGTCCAGCGGGACAAACTGATTGCAAATCTAGCGGATTGTGTAGTGGTGACAGCTTTAAATGGTGCCTGGGTGGTGGCCTTTTAGTTGGCGCGGGTCTTTTAGGACTCTTGATTTACGCTCTCACCCGTAAGTCTAAAAAAGCTAAAGACGGAATAAATGGAACCAATGGAATGAATGGTGCAGATGGAACCAATGGCAAAGACGGTAAGGATGGAGCCAATGGAATAAATGGTAAAGATGGAACTAATGGCATAAATGGTAAAGATGGTAAGGATGGAGCCAATACCACTCCTACTCCTACTCCTAATACTAATACTCAGGAATTCGAAATACCGAGAGAACCCGGTACAGGTGGTCGATAAATTAAAAAATCAAAAGAGCCAAGCAACCCTTGGCTCTTTTTTTTGAAAAAAAAATTGCGCCCACTTGCTCTCGATATCTAAATAATACAAATTTATAAATTTAAACTATTGATCTTCTTAAGAATCATCACTCTGATACACCCTTGATTGAAAAATTTGCAAACCCAACCAAGGTCGAGTAATCTGATTTTGTAAGCGTAATGCGAAAACAAAACGTTTAAAGGAGGATGGGAAAATGAGCATAGCCAGGAAACACAGAGCTTGCGAATCCCGGGCCCCAAAGTAGCGACGCTACACTAGACTATTACAAGGTTTAGTTGCGGTACGTAGGTTCAACCTTTAATGAAGGAGGCTCTATAGAGTTCTTTTTCTAATCTAGGAATGATGTAGAAATATCTTATATATCATATCCTTCCTTTGTCTCAGGGCAAACCATTGGAAACGGTGGGACGCAAAACTAAAGGGGCTACTTCTCCGGATGAGAAATGCCAGCCAGTGTGCCAAAGGTCGAATAGTAACCTAAGGTAGGTTAATGAGAAGGAAGGAGATCCCCATGGAACGGTTTAATTCCCCTTAAGTTCGCGCAAGTTAATCAGGAAGATGGCTTGGCGAACTTTTCTATTTTAAGCTGCAGACTCTTAAGATTCTAAATACTGAAATCCAACTTTACTGACACCTATATCAAAGTCTTCGCGCCAACGGACTACGGCTTTCAATGGATTTTGCAACTGCGCCGGACGCACTAGGCAAGTAACGTCTTTGGGCAGCTTTTGATCACTTAATATAAATACCGCGCAACCAGTATAAGATTCATTAAACATCAAACCGGTAATTTTAGGCTGAAAGGAACCAGGCTCAGCGTGGTCAGCATCAATCATTACATAACTTCCGGGATCTGGTTCAAATCTAACGCTGGCTCTTTTGTTCACTTGAGACATAGCCCCTCCTTGATACCTTTAATGATTGTGACAGATTCTAGTCTAATTCAACAAGGAACTGCTTGATCGATTCCGCCAATTCTAGATGAAAGGTGGGTAAAGCTGCGATTTGTTCCACCGTTGCCGCTAAAATCGCATCAATCCCCTCAAAGTTTTCAAGCAGGATACGCTTGCGCTTTTCACCGATCCCTTCGATTTCATCCAGAACGGATGACAAACTTTTTTTATCACGGAGTTTACGATGAAAGGTAATTGCAAAGCGATGAGCCTCATCTCGAAGTTGAGTCAAAATGCGAAGACCCTCTTTATTACGCCGAAAGAGTATTGGATTTTGGCGTCCAGGAATAAAAAAACGCTCTTCAGTCCCTTGCACTTCACTGTTCTCAAAATCAGCATCGGTTTTAGCTTTCGCTAAAGCCACGAGTGGTATATGCGCCTTACCAACGGATTTCAATGCCTCCAACGCCGAGCTGAGCTGCCCTTTACCGCCATCAACAACAATCAATTGAGGATCTTCCCACTCTTGATGCTTGAACCTTCGACTCAAGGTTTCCTTCATTGAAGCAAAATCATTGGCATCTTTCAGTGATTTGATTTTATAGAGACGGTACTGATCTTTCGCCGGCATGCCTCGCTCAAAGACCACTTGGCTCGCCACGATCTCTTTGCCTTGAAAATTGGAAATATCGTAACACTCAATACGAAATGGAATCTGAGATAAACTAAATTTATTCTTAATTTCTTCCAGTCCAATTTTGCGTGCCTCCACTTTTTCTGAT
This sequence comes from uncultured Pseudobdellovibrionaceae bacterium, assembly GCA_964648725.1. GTDB lineage: Bacteria > Bdellovibrionota > Bdellovibrionia > Bdellovibrionales > Bdellovibrionaceae > CAUJGP01. The sequence goes on from CAZYOE010000172.1 coordinate 8,145, forward strand.
TGCTTTTCAAGCGCGGCCTGAGCATTCTTCTCGGTCATTTCTAAAAGCTCTCGTTCTTTTTCGTCGGAAGTTCCAAATTTAATTTCAACCTCACTGCCCTTACGTTCCTCCAAAACCTTTTGCATCAGGCGCATCATTTCAACACCAATATCAAAGGACATCAGCACTTCATCCGGAACAATGTTTTCCCAATAATACTGATTGATCACGGAAACAAACCATTCCCGCGGATCTTCCGTGGGTTCAGAGGGATCAAAACCAGCCAAGAACTGCGACCTTGTCCCCAAGACTCTCCCCTGGCGCACGTGGAGAAATTGCACAATCGTCCCGCGAGAGTCTCCAGCAAAGGTAATGATGTCTAAATCTTTCCTCGCATTGGGATCAACAACGGATTGTTTTTCTAAAATCGCTGTCAAGGACCGAAGATTGTCACGCCAGCGAGCGGCCTGCTCGTACTTTTCTTCCTCAGAAAGCTTAAGCATTCGCTCGCGCAAATCTTCAACCAACTCTTGATTTTGGCCGCGCAAAAACTGCAAAGCCTTTTTAATATCATCACCATAATCCTTCGCCGAAACTAGCTCCACACAAGGGGCCGTGCAACGACCAAGCTGATAGTTCATGCAAGGACGCTCACGGGATTTTAAGGTATGATCGGTACAATCGCGCAACTGAAAGGATTGATTCAAAAAACGCATAGTCTCAAAAACGCTGCCACCCCGAGTATAGGGTCCAAAATACAAAGACCCATCAGGCTTAACGGAGCGACTTAAATAGAGGCGTGGAAATTCATCTTTCATGGACACTCGAATATAGGGATAATTTTTATCGTCTTTGAGTCGGATATTATATTTAGGCCGATGTTTTTTTATCAATGAAGCTTCGAGAAGAAAGGCTTCCACTTCCGTTTTTGTGAGAATGTAATCAATCACATGAATATGCGAAACCAAAAGTCTTGTTTTGGGAGTAAGATCCTTCGCCTCGCCCAAATAACTTCGAACTCTTTGACGCAAATTCTTTGCCTTACCAACGTAAATAATTTTATCGGTGGAGCTTTTCATCAAATAGACCCCGGACTGGTCCGGAAAGTCTCTAACTCGTTCCTTGAGTTCTTCTATCTTAATCATCCAACCTACTCTTCACTCTTAATTATCATTAGAATCGAGATGACCATCGAGAGTTTCTAGTTCCAACAGCTCTAATCGACGAACTTCGTCTCTGATTTTTGCAGCGGCTTCGAATT
>CAZYOE010000173.1:0-9345 GCA_964648725.1 uncultured Pseudobdellovibrionaceae bacterium
CTATAAGTCTAAAATTCGTAGTGGTGAAACACTCTTTTTTGAAGTTCAATGGTCTCAAATTTGTAATGCCCTTGGAGCTTTATCGGATTGCAGCTTGAGCCAAGTAGCACCGCAAACATTTAAGTTTGGGTTGATGGAGGCAAAAACGCGATTGATTGTTGATTCGGTGGCCGCTGATATTCACGTGGCGGGAAGTTTGGATTCAGATCAGTATCAATATTTCACCCCTTGTCGGAAGGATTCTGACGCTCCGGAGTTCGATGGCGGTTATTGCTTCATGCGGGTTTTGCCTAACAAACAAAAAGCATTTATTGTTGATGAGGCCCACACGGCAACCTTCAATCGAGCGCCATTTGGTCTCAGTTATGAATTTCTGAGAGTGTATTATGCGGAGGGGCCAGATAGTTGCACTACGGGGCGGGAGTTTACTGCCGCAGTGAGCTCAGGTTCTCCTTATGTGGACCTAGGGTTTGAAGAAAGGGTTGATGGCTTTTATTTAATTGATCCCGTGATTGGTAAGCTTCGCTCCGGCAAGCGCTACTATTTTCGGTTTGCCAACGTTGATCGCGCCGGAAATATCTATTACTACTCTGCGGATCAATCGAGTCCCGAAAAGCACTTTCTGAATTGTGGTGAACATTCTGTTTTGATTAATTAACATTGGACGGGTGTCGGCGCGAGTGCCGACTGCCGGCATTTTTATGAAACATAATTTTTGTTTAGATACTATTGATTGAAATCTGTTAAAAATGATGGACGAAGGTCATAATCTTAGTCATCATTTTTAGGTGGCAAAGAGTAAATGCAAACCTTGTTTACGATTACGAAGAATGCGTTTTGGCCCAACAATGGCGCTGTTGATTGGCTTTGGCACCAAGGTAAGCCCTCCTGTTCACGGTAGGGTTTTAGCCAGAGAATTATTAACCGGTTTACCTGAACGCAAAGTCACTTTTGCTACTGTTCTAAATTATGCTCTACGATCAAATAGCTTTAAGGCCGTTATCGCAGCTTATGCGACGTCTTCGGCTATAGAGTTGCCTGCTGAAGCATCTTTAGATTTTCAATGGGTCGCAAAACTACAAACAAGTCGAGAGCTAAACAAGCCTCAAAGTTTGTTGTTGCCAGTAGAAGTTGCGGTTCAGGCAACCAGTCTTGGGTTAGAAATTCAAAGTGAAACTGAACCTCGACTGATTGGCTGGCAGACGGTGAGGCAGAGTTCAAATTTAGAATCGATGATTGATAAGTTTTTATAAACGGAGACTGAAACTTAATAGGAGGGAATATGAGACAACTTAATTTATTTACTTTGTTCGTTCTGTTAATTTCCATGGGATCGGTTGGTTTCGCTAAGAGTAAAGTGCTGCTGGTTATTTCTGAACTCGATCATAGAGGTATTAAAGAGCTGGGACCATTATATGAACAAATAGAATCGCTGTCTTGGAAAATCCCGAGTCAATCGGCCTTATTACCCAAGATTTATAGCAAGATGGATTTGCTAAAGGATTCTGCTGCGACCGTTGAAGGTGCTAAAGAATTTATATTGAGATATGTCGCAGATGCTGATGTTGATCAAATCGATGTTATTTTAGGAGTGCATGGTCGTCCTGACAAATTGGCTTTTTATGATGGCTCAGTAAATGTATCCGAGTGGACTCGCGCTATGCGAGACAGCATAACAAGGGTAGTTGGACTGGAAGCTTTGGGAAAGTTGGGGATGCTTTATAATTTATCTTGTTATGGTTCTTCTCATATTTCCGCCTTTCAGAGCTTAGGCTTCAAAGTCGTCATCGGTAGCCGTAAGGTTAATGCGAATGCAGAGTTTGAATATCCTTGGGTTCTAAAAGGGATGTCTCTTGGACTCTCAGTTGCTGAAGCCTTTCGACGCCCCAACTCCAGTCGATGGTTAAATTTGGCTGACGGTCCTGTGAGATGGTTAGGACAAACACAAAATAATTTCTTGAAGGAAACGGATAGTTTTAAAGAACTTGGCGGGAATTTAAATTATAAAATATATTAGCTGCATGCCAAAGGCAGCAGCTGCACATCTAATGTTTATTGTTGGAGGATAATTTCGACAAAGAGATTGATGTCAGGTTCGATACAAAAGGGTATGCTTAAAGTGACGCCATTATGACTTCCACTGATTTGAAAATCGCCTGTGACTACAGTAGGTATGGCCATTTCAAATTGGTAGCCGAGTTTATTTAAGGTCGTTTTCGCAGAGCCATAAATCATATTCGTGAGTTCGCCGACAGCGTCAGTGACTTCGGGAGTAAGATTGGTATGAACTTCTCCGAGCATATTTTCGATAATTTTGTAGGCGCTTCTGCTTGTAAAGCAGATCAATAAAGTCCCTTTGGCGCTGCCTGCCACCATACCGATAATTCCAGCAACTTCACCTTTCATTGTGACTTTGCCTTCAATTGAAGGTTTGCCAGGTGTTACCTTTGTTTGTGCCATATCGCCAATAGTCTTAATGACACTTTCAATGAAGGTGTTTATTAATGCCTTGTCGAAAAATATATTGGTTTGTGAGTTTGGTGCTGCTCCCATGGTGAGACCCCCGTTTAGGCAGCTTTACCATGATGACGATCATAAACTTTCTGCAATTTTTCCTTTAAAGTTTGAGCATTAAAGGGCTTTACGACGTAATCGGATACGCCCGCCTTAGCAGCTTCAATAATTTGCTTTTGTTCACCTTCTGCAGTCACTAACATAAAAGGAATACCTTTAAGTGAATCATCTGCTTTGCAGGCTTTCAGTAAATCAATGCCCTGCATATTGGGCATATTCCAGTCTGAAATTATACAATGATAGGGTTGTCCTGAAGCTACCGATTGCTGAATCATAGGAAGTGCTTTGGCGCCATCTTCAGCTTCATCAATATTAGAGAAGCCGAGTTCTGTGAGGACTTTTTTAATGATTTTTCGCATGGTAGCAAAGTCATCGATCACTATAAATTTCGAATCCTGAGAAAACATGAGGTGACTCCTTATCTTTTAAATTACTCTACCAAAACACTTCTCGGAAGATGGGCTTCAAAACTTGAATTTATTTACCAAAGAAAATTTATGGAGTCCTTTAGGCTTCCCTTAGGTGTAGATGAATAAAGGCCGAAAGGCCGTTTTTTTCGGTCTAGTTTTAAAAAACCGAAATTGAATCTGTTGCTAGCTGGAGGAAAAGCTGTAAGACTAAAAAATAGGTGGTCGCTATTCTCTTTATCAATAGCAATCAAAGTGTCGAAAAATGTAAAACAAGTAAACAATATTAGGGGAGGGAGCAAGGATGCTCAGGGATGTCCTAATTCAAAAAGGTCTGTCAAACAGGGAAGCCGAGGTCGCAGAACTCGTGTCTAAAGGTTTGTCTAACAAGGAAGTTGCAAATCAACTGTTTGTAACGGAGAAAACAGTTAAGTTTCACTTAACGAACATCTATAAAAAGATGAGTGTTAAGTCTAGAGCTCAACTTATAGTTTGGTGTCTTCCTCATGTTGGTTTCGTTGAAAATGAAACTCGCAATGAAGCTCCGATCATTGAAGCTGCTCAAGCTCCTGCTGCACAGGCAGCTAGTTTGACTCAGACGATTCCTGCTGGTAGTGCTACGGTAAGTGGCTCTATTATTGCTGGACGCGGCAATTCTGACATTGGTGCAATGGGTGGAATTTAATCCCAGATTGGCCAGGAAATAGAGAGGTTGGGTTGTGAATCATTTGAATCCTAGACTTGTACGTAATTCTCAAGTGATAATGACCCAACTAGTTTTGCCCTCTCATACAAATTCCCTCGATAGTGTTTTCGGGGGAATCATAATGTCCTGGATGGACATTGCTGCTGCCATAAGTGCGCAGCGCCATTCTAGTCGCGAAGTTGTTACTGCGAGCATTGATTCCCTTAGTTTTATTGCTCCTGTCTACAAGGGCTGGGTCGTGAACTTGAAGGCTTCTGTTAATTTTGTTTCAAAGACATCGATGGAAGTTGGGGTTAGAGTTGATGCTGAGAATCCAAAAACCGGCGATCACTTTCATACCGCCTCTGCTTATTTGACTTTTGTTGCTTTGGGCGCCAATGGCAAGCCCACGCCTGTTCCCCAAGTAATTCTAGAAACCGAAGAAGATCATCGTCGTTGGCAGGCAGGACAAAAGCGGCGTGAGAGTCGTCTGCTTTTACGCGCCTCACTTGCAAAATTATAATTTATTGAGGTGTTACCTGTGAAGATGCCTGTATTATTTGTAGGTCATGGATCACCAGAAAATGTCATTTGGGAAAATAGCTTCAGCTATGTCCTGAAAAATCTTCATAGCAGTATCCCTAGACCTAAACATATTTTAGTTATATCGGCGCATTGGGAAACTCAAGGTATCCATATAACGGCAAATCCCGAAACAGAAATTAAATACGATTTTTTTGGTTTTCCAGCACCCCTGTATTCGGTGAAATATCCGGTGCAATTGGATCAGGACATGCTTGGGAGAGTCTCAGATTTACTTAAAGATCATTCTCCAAAGCGCGATTTTGAGCACGGTTTTGATCACGGTGTATGGACGGTGTTATATCACCTCTATCCAAAAGCTGATATCCCTATCATACAGATTAGTTTGCCAATCAAATTCAGTTTTGAAGAGCATTTTGCCATTGGAAAGGAATTGGCTTCTTTGCGTAATGAAGGTGTGCTCATTGTGGGCAGTGGAAATGTTGTTCATAACTTAAGAAAGTTAGCTAATCCAGGCGCGGAACCTTATTCATGGGCCAGGGAATTTGATACTAAAATTAAAGAAGCCCTTTTAAAAAAGAACTGCGAGGCCTTGATACATTGGGATTCAGCCCTTCGTGATCTAGGAGTATCGGCCCATCCAAGCACCGATCATTATTTGCCTTTGTTATATTGTCTTGGGGCCACTGACAGCAGTGACCGCGTTACTTTTCCATACGAGGGCTTTCAGTATGGTTCGATCTCTATGCGCACCGTATTTTGGAATTAGAACCGAGAAGCGCGAAATGGATGTGGATCGAAGAGTGGAGTTTCGTTTGTCAATAAATCCGCCGCGAGTTTTGCTGAACCAGGTGCTGATTGAAGTCCAAGCATCTGGTGTCCTGCTGAAATCAATAGGTTATTAATTGAAGAAGAGTAGCCGATCACAGGAACTCCATCTGGAGTGCATGGCCGTAACCCTCTCCATAGTTCCTGGACTTCAGGTCTTTCAGGCACATCCAAAAATAATTTTGAACCTCGCAAAATAGCATTCACGCGGCCTGGAGTTATTGAATAATCATTAGGTTGAACTAATTCAAGGGTTCCAGCTAAACGAATGCTGTTTGATCTTGGTGTGACCGCTATTTTTCGTTCAACAAGCATCAGTGGAATTTTTGGTTGGGAAGCGAGGGGTTTCAGAATTAGAGCATATCCTTTGCCGCCAAGAACCGGGACATTCAATTGAAGTTTTTTAGCTAACTCGGGAGACCACGAGCCTGTGGCCAAAACAAACTTGTCGGCCCGAAAAATACCGTGGGTAGTATGGATTTCTTTTAGATTTCTATTCTCAATGATAAAGTCATAGACTTCAGTGTTTTTGATGATCGCTGCGCCATTTTTTGTAGCGGCCTCGGCCAGAGTTTTCACCACGGACAAAGGTTCCAAGTGAGCTTCTTTGGGGAAATAAACTCCGCCCTTGATGGATCCGATGATGGCTGGCTCGAGTTTACGAACTTCCTCAGCAGTTAGGTAAGAGCCGGGAATACCATGGGGTTCAACTAATCTTCGTTCCTCTTCTGCTGCAGCAAGACCGGCTTCAGTTTGACTGACCATCAAGAGACCGTTTTGCTCAAAATGAAAAGCGTCTGGATAAAGTTTATTAAGTTGATCGTAGGCGTCGAGACTGTATTTCGAAATGTCCACCAAAGACTTGATAGACTGTAGCATTAAAGGCCGGTTCATAGAGCGCAAAAAACGAAATAACCAACTCGTGAGTGAAGGGCTCAGAGACGGTTTGATATAAAGTGGACTCTCCGGGTCCATCAACCACCCAATTGATTTTAACAGCATTCCAGGCATTGGTAGAGGCATGGCAAAGCAAGGCGTGACCCAGCCTGCATTCCCATAAGAGCACCCAAAACCGATTTCGCCTTTATCGATGAGAGTGACCCTCACGCCTTTGAGACTCAGCTCGTAAGCTAAAGAAGTACCAATAATTCCGCCGCCAATAATTACAATATCGTTAACCTGTTTCATTTGTTTTAAATCCTATCAAAGTGAAAGTTTGTTACCAAGAAATTAATGACTAATGCAAACCTCTTTTATGCCTTCAACTGTCCCATCGACTGAATCTAACGCTAGCTGGGCAGATGTGGTTCTATGCGGTTTAGAACGGGCCACTAGCTGCACTTGAATTTTAATAGTTTCTAGGTGGTCAGTGCAACGTTGCTTTTGCGGCTGCTCGAGCTTAAAGCCATGGCTAACAATGTAATTATCATTAAAATCAGATGAAAATTCTTTTTTGGATCGTTTAAATAATGCCCATTTGTCTTTTGAAGTGAGTCGGTAGTAGGAGGTTCTTTGAAAAGTTATGCTGCCTGGGTCCACCTGAGAAAAACCCCTGTAGTCAGTGGCGTGCATGTTAAATTTCCAACCTGCAGGCACATTGCTCACAATAGTTAGTTCACAAGTCTTATTCTCGATTTCGAGAGAATTGGAGGTCTGAACCAAGGCTTGATCAAACAGGACAGAAAAAGAGCGTTGGTCGGGAGAGAGGGTAATAGAGGCTGTTCCATCGGGGCAACCATCTCCATTGGCGACTATCGACTGGACTGTGATTGGCGATGCCGAAGCAAAAAGAGCTTGTGAAAGTAGAAAAGTTGTTGCGACTGTTATCATCGAAAAGAATGCATTCATGGAAGGCCTCCTTCATATATTTCATCAATGCAAATCCTGGAGACCTGAGGTCTGGGTAATTTCCATATGAAATATATCAATCTGAGACCGCGCAAAATTTGTTCGACAGATGGGAAACCCACGTCTCTCTCTTTGTCGATAGCTCTTCGAAAAAGATTCAACTTTTATTTGATAATTTGAAGGTCCCATTTTCAAAGGCAACGAGTTCTTTACATTGAGTGCGCAGCCTATGAAATAAGGCCTTAAGTCTCAGCAGTAAAAATTCGGGCTCTTTTGCTGATCCCCGCAGAATATCAGTCAAGGCATTTCTGGGGTGTGGTCCATGGCTGAGAACATCCCGCACACGTTTTTCATTTTTCGAAAGTACGTCATTACCTCGTTCCTTATTGTAATGATTGTCAATCACTCGTTCTTGCCAACACTTGGTCATATTTTTGAAGTCTGCTGGAGTTAAAGTGTTTTCCAATGAACCACTGATCTGTAAAGTTAAATACTTTACAGCCGCCTGTATTTCGATATGTTCACTCCGTCGAGCGCGGTCGAGATCTCTCTGAGCCTCGGAAAGCTGATTCAAACTTAAATACAGATGGGCACGATGAACCAGGGACATAAAATATTGGAGAGTACCCATATCATTTTGCAGAAACGTGATAGCTCGAGTGGCATATTTTAGCGACAAATTGAAATCGGCGAGGGACTCAAATTCCCTTGAAATGTTCATTAAGGCAACGGCCATTGTACCATTGTCTTTTACTCTTCGAGCTAGATAACAGAGCTTCTTGTAGTCGGAAATATAACTAAGAGATGGGTCAATGCGTGTTTGATTGGCCAGAGAATTAAATAAGGCTTTCATTGATTTTCGATGGGCACCACATTTTTGAAAACCTATATGACTCTTATCGTAAAAGCGAGCGGCATTAGCGTGCTGTGCTAAAACCTCTTGTCCTCTGGCTATCACAAAATACCCTTCAGACTGCAGTGGTTCTCGTACAGGCATATACATCAGACCAATTAAGTTTCTTAGCATCTCCAGATCTACGGTTCGTTGACGAATGGAAAGTCTAATCTTGGCGAGGTGAAACAGGACTACTAATTCCAATGTTTGAGTTTGGTTAGCCAAGTTTTCTAGGTCACGACAGAGTGACTGCAACGAAGAGTGGTCTGAAGACAAAAAAGCAACTAAGACCTTACAATAAAGTGCTTGCCCTTTCGTTAAGTGTTTAGAGTGCTGCAGATCAATGAGTTCCTGTAAGGGAGCTTCAATGACCAGTTTAAAATCTGAATGAGAACAATGGTTTTTTATCACGGCGATTCCTCTTTGCCATAAATTTAACGTTTCAAATCAATAGACCAACCAAAGAAATGAAGAGCAAGGACTGGACCCAATTTAATACGGGGTCTTGTTTCGCCTGAATTTTAAGTTGCTGTAATTAAACAGAATTTATAGAGCAACAGATGAAGGGTGTAGAAACGGGTGGTCTGTTATCGGATTGGTTTTGTAAATTGTCGAATTATTGTCTAAGAAATAGACAAAAGAAATAGAAATATAACTTTGTTAGTCCTCAATCAAAGTTTGTTTAGCTACTGCAGTTTATCTACTGCACAACCCGTCGAAGCTCCGTCGCCAAGTTCATGCCAATCTGCTGTTGTAGCTTCTTGACCATGCGATTGCGAAAGAAAAGGATGGATTTGCGCATTCCAGGGACATTCACCAAGGCTCCAGCAATCGCAGCTCCTGCCTCGACAACTGTCAGGGGATCAACAAAGCCGACCGCCGCGGAAAGCACGGCCGACCAGCCTAAACGCCCAGCAATGACGGTGGCTAAATCTACCGAGGGGTTTGAATAAACCATAAATTCATTAAGCATATGAGCATAAACAGGGATTGATTCATGGACGAGATCAATGACAAGTGCTTGGCCCTCTTCGGTTTTGATCATTTCGGAGAGAACTTCATGGACAGCCAATAATTCCTCTAAAGAGATTTTGCGTGAATCCCAAGGGCGATCACTGAGTGAGGTATTCGCAATCAATTCGGCGCTTAATTTTTCAGAGTCATGTGGCAGGTCCAGGACAAGGTTTTCTTTGAGGTCCTCAAAGATTTTACCACTTAAAATGGCTGACGTCGATGCGGGTGCCGAGAGCATTTCGGTCAAGGTTTTTTGATTATGGAGAGCTTGTTCTTTTGTTTCGACAAATGATTTAGAAGTGATGTCATAAATCAGCAAACCGTCATTGATCAACTGGCGTTCGAAGATCTCCAGAAGTTTGGGTCCTAGAAAAAAGCCATTTTCTACAAAAACCGATAAATACTTCTCAAAGAGTTCGGGATTCTTGGTATGTAATTTCGTTGAAGCGGTATAAACTTTCGGAGTTTGAAGTGCATCAATACATTGAACACTAGCCAGGGTCTCCATCAAAAAAGTGTAACCTATTGATAATTGGGCTTGATGTATCTTG
>CAZYOE010000174.1:0-7410 GCA_964648725.1 uncultured Pseudobdellovibrionaceae bacterium
AATTGGTTGCGGGGGCAGGATTTGAACCTACGGCCTTCGGGTTATGAGCCCGACGGCATACCACCTTAAAAATGTAGGGATGCTGTAGAGGAAAAAGATGAAAGATCCCCCAGATGGTTTTTTGAAAAGTAAAATTTAAGGTTTTGTTTGGCTTGTTAGATCGAAGCCGAATTTATTTTTAAGGGGTAGGACACCCCCGAAAATTATTTTTGAAATGATGTTGCGGTGGGCTGTAAATAATGCGGTTGCTTTGAGTTTTTGCCCATAAAACAGTCCTTTTTAAGAAGTTTCCTAGTTCAATAGTTCTCAAGAAAACGTCCCTTTCGGGTAGTAATCCAGCACCACAAAATCTCTGTTGTGGTCTCCTATGATTTCTTCATTCACTTCAAACCAATAAAAAATATGATCTTCGTCAGTTAAGCCGTCCCAAGTTCCGATTATACAGTCTTTAGTAAAAATGGCTTCTGAATTGTCCTTCCAGAAGCCTACTATCGTAATAAACTTTTTCATAAGTCTCCTTAAAGTTGACTCACGATTAGCATTCTTTCGTGCCATACTAAATTTAGTCCATTTTTTGCGAACTCTGACTTTAAGATTTGAAATAAAGGCTTCTGAATTCTTCCGTCTTCGATTTGCCCAAGCAGTCTTAAGGCAAAAAAGTGGGACATTTCTCCATTCAACTTAAGTTGAATAATCGCATTTAAACAATCCTTCGCTTTCTTGTTAGTTGCTAATTCCTTCCGAAAAGAAGCTTCAAGAGAGATTATTTGCATTTTTAGTTTAGGGTTATTTATTTTAATTTTAAATTCATGAGTATCCATAATTTGTCTCCATTAATTTTTAATTTTCAGGCAAAGAAATCCCATGAGCCAAAATTAGCGTATGGCTTTACCTGTTTTATGTGAATAATTGCGATTTTTTTTGATTTATCCGTCGAGTTTTATCTTTCAAAAACTACCTGATTCGCAACAGAGAAGGATTTTTTTATTTGTAGTTTTAGTCTTTAGTGGTAGATTGAAGATACCGGCCTCCAATTCTACTTACCAACATTTTCGTCTTTACCTTCCCTTCCTGTTTTGTATTTCCGATATACATATTGTATCAAATTTAAAATCAAAATCCAGTAAACCCAAAAAGTAATATTCGTTATATTCAATATTTAAAAATAAGTTTTGTTTTTCAAATTTAATGTAGCTGGGAATAAATTTAGAAGAGTTAGGCGGATTAATTGTTGAGTGAAATCATCAACTATTGACCGAAGCAAGCCGAAGCTCGCAGAAGCGAAGGCGAAGCCTTCGGTCATCCCGTAGTTCTATAGGGGATGACTTTATTAAAAAATAAACGATATAAGCGATCTTCGAATTATTTCGCTTTTTCTTTCAGAAAATTATCGAAGTTCAAAAATATTTCTCCATTTAATATTTGTGGAAATTTGGTGGTCAGATTTCCCAATCAATTAACAGCCTTCGGGCAAGGAGAATTTTATGAAGCATTTTATTTTAACCAAAGTGGCGTCGGTATCAGCCATTGTCGAGCCAAAAGATTTGGAGAAAGGTCTAACCCACACTGTGGTCTTAGAATCTACCAAACGTATTGGCGATATTGTCGTTCCTGATTTTATCAAATCAAAATCAATGCTCAAGTTGGAGGTTTCAGCCGAACTTCAGTTGTTAGAAGTTGAAATCTTCAATATCAGTGGGCCAAACGGTGGGAAAGTTCAGACCTACTACCGAGTGATCCGTAAAGCTGACCTCGGAGGAAAAAAATAATGTTATCTTCAATATCTCTATTGAAGCATCAGGAGGCTCTTATCGCAGGATTATCTGTGGTAGGAGCAATCCTCTTCTTCATATCGTTGAAAATTTATAAAAGCCGAAAATATCATCTGAAAGAACTCAAGGCTCTAGGTCTTTACCAAGATGAGATAAAGGAGTTCAAAAATGAAAAGACTGGACTGAAGGATCGAAGAGTAAGTTCTCGAATCAAAGTTTACTGGCAGAAGAACAAACTGATATTTTCACGCTACAACAGAGCTTTCGGACTTAGTGACTTCGAGAGAATTCGCCCTAATCTGGAAACGCTTTTCGACAAGAAAATTGAGTTGATTAGTTTCAAGAAACAATGGTTTTCATCACAGCCGAAAATAATTATTTATACCGAAGTTTTTCCAAAATCATTCTTAATATCTCAGCGACCGAAATTAAAAGTAGGTCAGATTTTTCTTGGGATCGACGCTTTGTCGAAGTTCGTGATCCTTGAGGCAATAGAGAATTTTGAAAATACACTGTTAGTATTAGCACCCAAAGGCTCAGGAAAGAGTGTTTTGTTAAATGGGATTATTCATTCATTCTTCGATACACTTAGCGAGCATAACAGCATGGCTGAGTACGAGCTTATAATCGCCGACAACAAGGGTACAGACTTCATTGGAGCGGTCGATAAATTCAAGGGTTCGTATTATCAGCCATTCAATTTGGACGACCTTAAAGAGCTTGTAGGTCGCCTAAAACGTCAAAAGGAGCAGATTGAGGCCACTCTATCTTTCCTGAAAGCCAATCGGATTAGTCCTCGCCATTGGGACGAGATTCGCAATGGCAAGATCGGCTTTCCAGTTCCGCCAAAGCTGTTTTTAGTCTTCGATGAAATGAAGGCTTACTTTGGTTCGGGCAAGCAAACTCCCAAGCTCCCAAAAGAACCAACTGTAGAGGAGCTGAATCGTAAGGAAAAATATGAACTTCTTCAGGAGCTAGGCTATTTAACCAACTTTTTTGCTGAACAGTGCCGAAGTACGGGGATCATTCTCATATGTGCGAGCCAGTCGCCGAACAAAAGCGATTACGACTATCCAGATTTTATTAACTTCCCCGTCATGGTCCTCGGTCAGGCGAACCAACAGCAATCTGTCCAATTGATTGGCGATAGTTCACTGAATGATAATTCGCTTACTAGAGGAAAATTTGTGGTTAGAGACGAGATTGGGACAAGAAGATTTCTGGCTCCGCTATCCATTGACATCAAGGAAAAGAAAGATGGTGCTAAATAATATTGGGTGCCATCTCGACACAATACACATCACGATTACACGACCAAGAAATATCATTGGGTTTGTCGGCGAGGACGGGACACCTACCGATAACCTTTTTTACGGGGTTCTCGAGATTCTCAACGGGAAGAACTATCAAGTTTTCGGGAGTTCTAAGAAATTCGTGAATAACGGAACCGACTACATACAGAGCAACAACAAAGAGATCCTAATTCAGCTTCGTTCCACTCATCTAATGAGGAATGGCGTTTCAAAAGTTGCTGAGATTTTTAAGTTCTTGGAAGCTAACGGAGTTAAACCAAAAAAAAAGCGAAGTCGAAAAAAGGGAGTAAAATCAGAAAAGCTGAACTTCTTTTACCAAATATCTAGATTAGACTTCGCCGTTGACTATGAAACGAGTTTTGACTTGGTTAAAGTCTTGAATGAAGGCATTGGCTATCGACGATTTTTTAGCGGAATTCAGAAGGACTTTACTTACAGGGTATACCACGACGATATACGAATCGGAAAAGGCGAAAGACTACACCGTATTAAAGAAATTAAATTGGGGAACTCAGGTTTCGAACTAGCGATTTACAATAAGAAAATTGAAATCGCTGAAAATGCGAATGCTGAAAAGCTGGCTCTATACCCAGCGAAATACCGAGATATTTTGGTTGATAAGAAACGACATTTGTTTCGGGTTGAACTCAGGTATTTCCGTTCTCGAAGTATCGGGTTCAATTCTCTGACTGCTAACGATTTCCATGAATTGGCTAAAACCGAACTAGTAAAATTCGGCAAAGCAACTCGACTCTTTAAAAGAAAAAAGCAAATAAATATTCAAAGCCAGCTTTTTTCCCGTCTTTTTGTTCTTGAGAATTCCATTTAAGGGAAGAGTCAAAAGGAGGCTTAATGGGAAATTCAATGAGAAGTATCGAGAATCTAATGGAGAATTCAATTCTCTTTTTAAACGAGCAAATTAACAAGGTGGACTGGAATAAAAAGTGGCAAGCCGACTATCCACGAACTGAAAGAGCAAGGTATGAGTTTGAAACTCTAAGAAAACCTGAAGTGAAAGAAGTTGTATCAGAAGTTTTCAACGAAAAATCCCTTGCTGTTATGAAGTTAGAGGAGGCGTTCGTATGAAAGCAGTGCGAATTACCGAAATAGACAGCGTTCGAGAATATCCTGTCGATTATATTCTCAAGCCTGAGGGTATTGACGAAATAGTGGGTTGTTGTCCCAAATCGTTTTATAATTTTTTTGGTCTCCTGGGCTTGATTGTAGGATTGAACTCAGAGTTCCTTTTCTGGCTGAAAAGTGAACTGAATGAAGACGACGAGACACTAATTACTCCTCCTCAAGGAATAAAGGCGTTTGTTAAGAATCCAATCTTCGATCAAATTGACTCACGAGCAGGATTCACTAGCCAGCTTTCCACGCCATCATTTATCTACTACCTTCAAGACGAATGGGTTTTGTTCACAGTTCTTTTTAAGCAGGGAATGGAAATGCCATCTCACTGCGTCGTCTTCTATTTCAAAGACGGAAGAATCTTCGCTGACGGCGAAGAAATATCTCTTCAAACCTTCACGCAAAAGATCTATTGCCATGAAATGAATCGGTTTCTCTTGGGAAAGAAAAAAGCGAGGGATTAAACCTCAATTACACCAAGTATTTCACGCAAAAGGATCTGTTATGATATCGCCATTTACAGAAAGCTTTTTTAGAACATTAAAGGTTGAATTAGTAAATCGAGAAAAATTTAAAACACGATCGGAGGTAACAAAAGCAATATTGAATTTTATGAAATTCAATTATAAGCCCAAATCAGACTCTCTTTGTTTTTTATTTTCAGAATCCTTACGAGCAAGAGATTGAAGTCTTTTGTTTCTAATCAAAATTCTAAAATAAGGACACTTACCATTAATTGAGAGATCTTTTTCGTCGTCGCCTTTTCTAAACTTTATAATTTCAAACTGGTCAGGATTATACTTGTGTAGAAATGTTATCGGCACACCCATGAAACCTGCATAGTCTTTAGGTATGTCTTCGGTTTTATCGACGTTGATTCCATTGTAATTGTCATATTTAGGATAATTAGACTCGTTTCCATAATAGGACTTGGTTAGTAAAATATCTTGATGTCGCTTAAATGTATCAAGATTAGTTAGCCACAAACAATTATTGGGCGATACAATTCTGTTCCCTAATTCGTCTATTCTAGCCTCGGTACCATAAAGTTCGTATTCTTCAGGAACAATAAATCCAGAAATTCCTCTGCCTAAATTAATTCCCAACCAAACTTTGTTATCTTTAATTAATTTAAAAATTTCTTTATAAGTAATCGCATTAATGTTTCCTATAATTAAAAACTTTTTTTCAAATTCAACCAATTGGGCGACATATTCTCTGAATAAAGAAAAAGGCGGATTAGTAACTACTATATCAGCTTTTTTTAGTAATTCGATACTCTCGCCACTTCGAAAGTCGCCATCACCTTTAAAATCAATGAGAATGGGTTTCTTATCAATAGATACTGAGCTCTCATTGACCTCACTATAGAAACCACTCAACTTACCACTATCTAGATTATCACTTGATTTCTGGTAGCAGGCTGTTATTAATTTTTTTAAGCCTAGCCGCTTAAAGTTCTCTGACAAATATTTCACAAAATTACTTGCCTTTGAATCATCACAATTACAATAAACTGTTTTATTGTTGAAATGACTTGTATAATGCTTCAGCTCACTTTCAATATCCTTGAGTTGTGTATAAAACTCGTCTTTTTTGTTAAATTTTGCTTTTGTTAATAACGAGTGTTGCACTTGCCTAGCCATAATCATTTTCCAATTCATTAATAAAACAATAAATATTATCTATGCCTGCCGATACTTACTTATTTTTAAGTATGTTATCTAAAGGTTGCCCTTCATACAGAGGCCGATAAAGCGTAAAACAAAACCACAAAACATTAAAGTGGCATTGCGTAGCCCAAAGGCTTTTTACCTTAAGCCATAACTACCCATTGTACGGCATTTAAATGCAATAAAAATCTAGATTAAAAATTAGTATTTTTAAATTGTGACTAATTTCTAAGCATTTTTGTGCCGCCAATTTCAATTTCACGCAGTATCCTCGTTGCAATTTGAGACACAAGCTCAAACTATCCTATTTGTTTAATGATCTTAAAATTGATCCGATAAGCGTAACATATGGCTAATAAAAAGAAGATTAATTACAGCGGCAAAGGCCAAGCCCAACGCCTAGTCGATCAACACGAAAAGTCTGGAGGCGTTGATGGTATCTTTGGTGACAACGCCAAAAAGCACGATGCGTCAATAGACGGTGTTGCTGAAAAGGTGCTTTCTTATCTAAAAAATAAATATCCAAACTTAAATTTTAGAAGAAGGTCTTCTTTGTCAAAGGAAGAAATCAACCAAAAACTACAATCAATCGATCCAAGATTAGGAAAGACACTTTTTGTTAAAAACTCTCACATTATGCCCGATGGGGGTGTAACAGAAGTTCAAGACTGCGAAGGTAATTGGAGAATAATTCTGGTTGGCGAATCAAAGCACCAAGGAAACGACATAGAAAAAATTAAAGCTGGTGTAAAGCAAGGAAAAAACAAAGACCAGGATTTAATGGTCGCAGGGAATGCGATAGAACGTGTACATAAAAATATACTCGAAATTAGAAATATGATGACCGACGAGCACCACTTCCCATATGTAATTTTTCTTCAAGGAACAAACTTCGCAACAAAAACCGAGTTTGTTGAAGATTCGCTCGGTAGAAAAATAAAAATCGGGCATGATGTCGGGAGTCTCAACCGTATTGATCGAGTCACCGCAAGTAATTTTGGTATGGAAATAAACACTAACCATTGTAAAAATATTGAAATTAGTGGACGTCTGCTACAGTCAGCATCCCTCTATTTTCAATGTGCTCCATGGAGCGAAGACTCAATGTTTCAAATAATGATTGAAATAGCAGAGACTTCTTTAAGCGTTTTGAACTCACGCGGTAATGTTTCTATATGAAATCGATTTAGTTAACTACGCACTCTGTTTCTTTGGTTTGAATAGCAGATCATCAGACTGTCGATCATCTTTTAAATATCTCATGGTCGTTTCGATATTGGAATGTGAAACTGCTAACATTACTGCTTTTGGTTTCTGATGATCTAAGGCCCTAGTTATAAAAGTTCTACGAAGATCGTGAAGTTCATAGTCCATTTTCAGGGAACGCATAAAGCTGGAGAATTTGTACCCAAGGGTGTCTGGATGAATACGTTTGGTCAAAGCTTCTTCAACTAGCTCATAAGCTTTTTCTTTTGTCAGAAACCAATGAGGCGTCTTTCTGAAGTCTCTGTCTTTTAA
>CAZYOE010000174.1:7420-9308 GCA_964648725.1 uncultured Pseudobdellovibrionaceae bacterium
ATCGCCATCAGTTTTAGAGAGCTGTCTTTCAACAGAAATATGCCCATTTCGAACATCTTCGACATGTAACCCAAGCGTTTCGCCTCTTCTTAGGCCATAGTAGTAACCCAAGCGAATGAAGCAACCTATATCGCTGGGAAGGCTCTCGTCGATTTTCTTCCAGTCAGCATCTGTGATAAATTGTCCAACTTCTTCACTGTTCATTTCCTGTTTAGCCAGATAGTCCTTTAACATCGCATTACTAATTGGAGAAAATTTGATAAGCGGAATTTCTTGTGGGTTCTTTTCATGAATAAAAACCATAAAGCGATTAGACAAATGAATAAGACCTTTAATAGTTTTGAATGACATCTCTCTTTTAAAAATACTGAACTGCTGTTGGTCTGCTGGAAGGCGACAAAGTAAAGCAAGACCCCAAAGAGCTTGTTTTGTTTTCCATTGGTTAGGATCTACCAATCCACAGTGTTCAACAAAAAATTTTAAAAAATAGCGATGTAAATTTTTATAATGGTATCGAGCATCTTTTTCTGTCGGAATCTCGTTCACTAGAAGCTCTCGAAATTCCTCTAGCGTGTTGGTAGGCAGGAACGCTAATTTTTGCTTAATAGCGATAAGTTTTTTCCAGTTCTCTCGTCCATTCAGTCGGATTACTAAATTTTCGAGTTCTTCTTTTGATTTTAGATGCTTCCATTTGGCGAAAGGATAACGAGTGGAGCTTTTCTTTTTGCTTTCTCCATCGACGATAACGACATGACGTCGAATAGCGTATTTTGTTTTTTCCTTTGCGAGGAAATAGTTGCCCCAGATTTTCTTTTCCACGGGATATTTATCGGCTCTTAAGGCTTGAACATCAAGTCTTGAGATTCGTCGTAGCTAGCAAGACGAACATCTTGAAGCCAATTGCGGGTATGAATATCAGAATTTTCGAGGATAAGTTGTTTCAATCGACGACCTTGAAAATCGTCTGACGAACGTTCAATTAACGTTTTTAAACCTCTGTCTAAAACGAAAATAGATTCGTTTTGAATTTGAAAATCGTGTTTTGTGAGGAGGAATTTAACTGAATCCGAGACGAAAGTTGGTAGGTGGATACCGTTTTTATTTTTTCGCATACCACACCTTGTTTTTCGAATCGCTATAACCTTTTGAATTTAATGAAAAATTGGTTGCGGGGGCTGGATTTGAACCAACGACCTTCGGGTTATGAGCCCGACGAGCTACCAGACTGCTCCACCCCGCGATTGAACTTTCTTTAACAAGAACGTTGGTCGGTTTTAACGGGGACTTGGGCATGCTGTCAAGGGGCTTTTCCGATTCAGAAATAATACATGGGGTCAACTACTGCCTATTTTCGCCCCATGTCTCTCTTTAAAACTACGAGCTTCATCGACTATCTTAGGGCCTTCCCATTTTTGCACTAATAATGTAGTTCATGCTCAAAAGGATAATTTACCGATGAAACTCTACCGCCACTATAAACAACAATACTATAAGCTCCATGGCACTGCTAAACACAGCGAAGACCTCTCTGACTACGCTCACTATGAATGTCTCTATAATAATCCTGGCGGTCAGTTTTGGGTTCGCCCTTCTGAACTTTTTTTTGGAACAATGGAACTCAACGGAAAAACTATTCGTCGCTTCGAAGAAGTTAATTTCGTCTTCCAAGAGTCCACTGAACTGAATGGAGCCGAAGTGGGCACCCTCGCCCAACTCATGGAAAAAATTTTTGGCGAGTGGGACCCCCAATGGTTTCATAGCTATACCCATAACAAATCTGACTTCTACCTAGTGAAAGCTCTTCTTGATAATAAAGTGATCGGCTTCAAACTCGGCCATAGAGATGATGACGAAATCTTTTATAGTTGGCTTGGTGGCATCCTCCCCG
>CAZYOE010000175.1:0-9225 GCA_964648725.1 uncultured Pseudobdellovibrionaceae bacterium
GGGGTTGGCTCGGATGGACAAGTGGGTCTTGATGGCGATGTTCATTCAGATGCACTGAAGAACTCTATAGGTCAGACAGTAACTCGATTTATTGGAGCTTACGCAGAGGGCTCAATGCAAAGAGGCGCTTTGGGTAGTAATCCCGGCGGAGAGGAAAACGGACTTAAAAATGCCATTGCAGAAACTGCCAAAGATCAAACCAACTCATGGGCAGAGGGGATGAAAAAAGAAAAAAAGTGGGTCGATCTAAAAGCTGGCGCTGTATTTTATGTGGTTGTGACCCAGGCTTTTCAGTTTCGAGATCCTGGAGCCGTTTATGGCAGATGATGGAGGTTCCGGAAATGATCAGTTCTTCTTTTTGGGAACTGGTCTATTTCTTACTTTTATGATCTTCACAAAAATAAATGAGTGGATCAGTCAAAATCGCTTTCATCAAATGATTGCAATTTCTATTTGTGGGAGCCTGCTTTTTGCAGTTTCTTATTGGGCTCTGTGCAAGTATGAAAAAATATTAGAGGCGCGCAAATCAGAGGATCAAATTATAGGATATTCTGAAAATGCGGTTTACTGTGGAGAAACGAAGGAAGGCAAAGACGTCTTTGTGAAACCAGCGCAAAGAACCATGCACACTCAGGTTATTGGCACCACCAATGCCGGAAAAACAGAAAGCGTGATTCTTCCGTGGGCCATACAAGATATTGAACAAGGCCGAGGTCTCATTCTTATTGATGGAAAATCTGATAAATCCTTGCTCGACAAACTGTGGTCTTATGCAGTTAAACACAATCGAACGGCTGATTTCAGACTCTTCTCATTGAGTAATATTGATGAATCGTATCAGTTCAATCCCTTGATTGGAGGAACGGCAGAAGAGATTTCTGAGCGGATTTTTAATTCTTTCGAATTTGAAAACTCATACTATCGAAGTATCCAATTTGAAGTCTTCTCTCAGGTTATGCGTTGTTTTGAACGAATGAAGAGAGTTCCCACTTTTTTGCGACTTCATCAAACCATTGCTAATCCTTTGATGTTGAAAACTCTAGTCAGGGAGCTGCCAGAAAGCGACCCACTAAAACAATGGGCCGACTACTATGCGGATTTACCTCCGCTGGAGAGGGCGCAACGCACAAGTGGCCTCCTTGCAGCTATTAGTCACTTTGCTTTTGGTAAAACAGCTTGTCTATTTGAGACTGAAAATCCGTCGATCTGCATTGATGAAGCTCTTGCGAAAAATCAGATCATTTACTTTCAGCTGCCAGTAATGCTGTCACCATTCTTAGGTCAAGCCACTGGCAAGATGATTCTGCAATCGCTACAAGCTGCGGTAGCAAACAGACATCGGGCCACGGAAAGAAGCCCCAAATTCTATTCAGTATTTTTGGATGATTTTACTGAGTACTTGTATCCAGGGTTTGTGACCATCCTCAATAAATCGAGAAGTGCTAATATTGGAGTGGTGTTTGCACATCAGGCTTTAGGAGATATTCAAACCCTCGGCGATGCCATTGCAAATTCCATCTTAACAAACGCCAACATTAAAATATTTATGAGAGGCAATGATCCAGATTCAACCGAATATTTTGCAAGAGTCATTGGTACGGAAAAATCAGTGAAATACACAGAGCGAACTACCACCAAGATGTTCTCTGAAAAATCTGCCACAGGTGAAGCCTCTGCCAGAGAGGTCGATGAGTTCATCACGCATCCAAACAAATTCAAGAAAGAGCTGGGCGTGGGTGAAGCCATGATGGTCTTACCCCACTCAAAAGGTAGTAAAGCGATTCAAATCAAGTTTAGAAAATATCCTGATTTGCCAACGCAACCTCTGGCCGCAATTGATAAGACGCGAGCCGCTCCGATTGAAATTTCAAAAGAGACTCCTACTGAGAAATCTGAAATCAAAAAACTCAAAGGAGATAAACCGATATGACAAAAAAAGAAAAATATAATTTCGCTTACTTTTTATTGATCCATCTAACTGCTGCAATCTTAGTATTCACAATGGGAGGCTGTGCGACGGCCAACAAAAGTGTTGGACTTGGTGGAGCTGTCGGAGCGGGTGCTGGCGCCATTGCTGGTGGTCTTGCTGATCCTGGCAAAGATGGCGAGTATCGAACTCGTAATGTAATTGTAGGAACCGCTTTGGGCGGCATGGCCGGAATGATCACGGGCTCAGTGATTCACAACGAAGTTGAAGACCAAAAGAAAGATGCTTTTCAGAAAGGACGAGCATCGGCCCCTTCACCAAAGGGAGGGGCTGTGCCGTCCCTGAAAAGCCCGAAGGTCGAGTCGAGATGGATCGAAGCACACTCCGTTGGAAATAAATATATTGAAGGACATTTTGAATATATTATCACGGAACCCGCTCGCTGGGATGAATCTCAATGAGGGGGTGCAAGTATGAACCAGAGAATGAAATTAAATTTGCGGCGAAGGCTGGCTTCATCACAAAAAATATTTGGATCAACTATTTTGCTAACGGAAGCGAAAGCTGGAAAAACAAACTTTGGAACTCATTATTGTTAAGAGGACACTTTCTAAAACATCCGTCCCGTCGCGCCAATGATACTCTGGTGCTGAATCCAAACGATAACCTTGTTCGCAAACTGATTGGCCATGAAAAATCTCGCGCTCCCTTTGTGTCACAAATAGATCATGATGAAACTATGGCTAGGATCATTCTGAATCTTCTCAATGATGATATCATAAGTGATTATCGACTTGAACCTGAACTCAAAAGAATGACCCCAGAAGTTCATCGTCAATACGAATTGAAAAAAAAGACAAAATATCCAGATGGACTTATTAAATTGAAGAATGAAGATCAGACAAGAATTGCTATCGAGTTGGAACTCACTCGCAAAGATCCCAAACGCTATCGCGACATCATCGAAGCTTATGCTGCATTTAAAAATGCCGAACTTGTTATTTTTATTCTCCGTGATGATCGTGTAGCACTGACTCTTAAGAATGCCATGAGAGACAAATTTTATCCAAATTATATCCGGCCCATTGGATTTGGCAAACTCTGTGAGTGGCAGGAAAATCCAGCGAAGGCCCATATCATATTCGATGAACACACGACCACATTGGAAGAACTGAGAATAAATAACGGCAAAATTTTGAATAAATAGTTGGAGCGTTGCTGGAGTTTACAACTCCAGCTTTTATAAAATTCGACTCCAACTGAAAAAATTAAAGATGAGAACAAAATCAACGAGATGCCCGCCGCCGCCTCACCATTTCTTGGCCCTGATCGGCTCAAGACCCCTCTCCCTCCACGATGTTACGTGAAAGGGGTCTTGAGCCTGGTCCAAGAAAGGATTCGGCGGCTGGTATGAGGTGAAAATGAAAGACAGTAGTACTATGGAAGATAATAAAGAAGAGAAGAAAAACCCAGGGGAAATAAGAACAGAAGAGATCTATAGAGTCACAGTGACAAAGGCGGCTGATGAAGCGTTAGAAATAATTGTTAATCGTGTGAATGATGGATTTGAAGCTGGAAGAGTAAATCGTTCAGAAGCTGTCACTTGGATTCTGACATATATAAGTAAAAATTTAACCGAATCTTTGATTCAGGAATTTCGGATGGATCATTTTGATGAAATGACACTTCTTGAGTCAATGTTTAAAAAGGCCAAGAAATCTGGAAAGATACCCTCAGAATTAAAGGGGCTCCTGTTGCGTCAATCAGGACTTGATGCTTCAAATAATAAGAAAACTCGGGACAAACCCAATCCTCGCTTGACAAGCAGTTTCATCAATGATGAAACTCAAGTAAAGCAGGAGATCGCTAAATGAATCCTAATGAGGTAAGAAAAATTCGTGAACAATTGGACATGACTCCAGAAGAGTTCGCTTATTTTCTTGGCCTCTCAGGTTATGGCAGCGTTATGAATATTGAAAACGGCGTAAGAAGGCCAAACAAATTTGCAATTAAATTTCTTCGATTTTTAAACTCACTTCCGATTGCAAAGGCGAAAAAATTAATTGAGGAGATCAACAAGTTCGATACCGAATAAACGGAGTTGACATGGAAAATTGGCAAATGCTTATCCATGTTCTTGTTGAGATTTGGACTAATGAAGACATTAAGAATGAACGATGGAAACAAGTTATCGAGAGATCTGAAACGGAGCACGACTCCAGTGAGGAACATTCCGATGAATCCTAAGAACCCAAAAAGTGCGCCTAAAAAACTTTCCTGCCGGGCCGCTGTTTACGCCCGCTACAGTAGCGATATGCAAAGTGCTGATAGTGCTGACGATCAAATTTCTCGCATACAATACCGATTGAAGAATGGTCAAATTCGCTCCCTGAAATCTGATGGTCGACCTATTGAACTAGTTTCTTCTTGGATTTTGAAAGATGAAGCCCAGAGTGGCCGTCTTGCTGGGCGTGATAATTACGAGCGCATCCTTGAGGGAATTAGAGAAAAAGCTTTTGAATTATTGATTGTGGATGATCTTTCAAGATTAACTCGTTCTCTGGGAAACCTTCTTGGGCTTTATGATATGCTCAAGTGGTATGAAGTGGAGCTTGTTTCTATTTGCGATGGGATCAGTAGCGAAGACCCCAGCGCCAAAACTTTTTTTACAGTTAAGGGCATGGTGAATGACTTTTCAAATGACATTCATGCAGAAAGAGTGATTCGCGGAATGGAAATGAGAGCCCTGCAAGGATTATCCTGTGGCGACCATCCTTATGGTTATGATTCTGCGCCAACTAAATTTGAGAACGCCAAAGGTCGTCCTTTTCCATCGCATTACAAAATCACGATCAATGAACAGGAAGCCCAGATCGTTCGCCGTATTTTTACCACCTATGATTCGGGCGTTGGATTTACGAGAATCGCGAAAGCGTTGAATCAAGATCACATCCCATCACCTGGGGCGCAATACGCAAAGCCCGGTGCTGTTCCTAAATGGTCACCGCGAAGTGCTCAGCATATTCTTCAAAATGAAAAATACATTGGATTATGGAGATGGAAAAAAACCAAAGTGGGAGTTCACCCAGAGACACGCCTTCGAGCCGCCAAAGATAGACCTGCCACAGATTGGGTGACCCATTTGGCAGGCAAGGATGTTCGTGAAGATTTGAGGATTATTGATCAGGATTTGTGGGATAGAGTTCAGAAGAGATTTGAAGAAAACAAAAAAATCCCAAATAATTTGAAATCTAAAGGGCGCTGGACTGACCGATCCAAAATTTTACCCGAACATGCTTTTTCAGGGATTTTACAATGCGAATCCTGCGGGTCTCTCTTCACGATAATAAGCGGACGACGCGGTGGATATTATGGATGTACATCAGCCCATAAGACAGGTGTTTGCAAAAACAATCAGGTGATCCACAAGAATCGCATAGAAACGACCCTGTATGACTTAGTGGCTGAAAAACTAGACCAGCCGGAAATTCTTAAATACGCCGTTGAAAAATACAATAAGGCTCTACAAAGAAAGCAATCCGCAGCTCCTGAACGACTGAAGCAAATTGAAGATGAAATAGATAGAATCGAAAGAGAATTGACTAATTTAGTCAGGTTTGTGATGTCAGGGACCACTTCTGATTCTGTCAATTCGGCCATAAAAGACCGAGAATCGAGAAAAGCACGGCTAATGACAGAAAGTCGAATGCTTCAGAAAAGTCAGATAAAAAATCCAAAGGTGACCCCAGAGGACATTCAGGATAAATTGGAGCGATTAATTTCGGTTGCGAAACAACATTCGAATGAGGTCAATCCTGTCATTCGCGCTTTATTTCCAAATCCAGTTAAAATGCAACCAAAAGGCAAATCCTTAGAAGGCATAAGCCTTTATGCGATGAGTGGTCAGATTGTTTTGAATCAAGCGATGGCATTTAATTTTGAAAGAAGCTCCAGAAATGAAAAAGGGGAAGTCGCTTCTGCGCTTCCCCTTAGTTTGTCTTCCGTTTCGTCCCGTCCCTGTGTTTCCAAGGGGCTGGGGTTCTCTGTACATGAAATTGGGGTGGCTGACGGGACTTGAACCCGCGACACTCGGAATCACAATCCGATGCTCTACCAACTGAGCTACAGTCACCACTGGATATGAACTCTTATTAAAACGTCTTTAGACACTCTAAAAGAACCCCTTTTATAAGGGGTCTTTTTTAAAAAATCAACCAGGTTTCTGCTAAGCCTTAGATTTTTTGTCAGTTTTTGCCTTTTTTGAGTGCTTTGAGGTGATTACGGTTTTGATATTTCCCCGTACACTAAAGTCCCCAACAACCTCAATCTCCCAAGGATTGAGCAAATTCACCAAATCATCTAAAATCAAATTGGTTACGTCTTCGTGGAAGATCTTATCGTTTCTAAACTTATTGATATAAAGCTTCAGAGACTTAAGCTCTACACACCATTGATCGGGCACATAGCGAATAAATAGGGTCGCAAAATCGGGAAAGCCACTGCGAGGACACAAGCACGTAAACTCCGGGCAGGTGAATTCAATTTCATATCGACGAACCAAAGTACGATTCGGAAAACGCTCAAGCTCAGCCTCTTCAACAGCGATCTGACCATATAGCTTTCTACTTGGATCAACATAAGCTGGTGGAACCAAAGTCTTTGGAGCTTTCATTGTTTTTGTAGTTTTGTCTGTTTTCTTAGCCATAAATAACCTCACTTTATTTTTTTGGAAACGGAATTTAGTACTTTCAACGATCCTCAGCGCGACTTTAGCAGTTTTGCCTTCAAAACCTGGGGAGCAGAATCTAATGTTTTAAGCGCATAATGAGCTTTCAAGATTTCAATTTGATCCTCAGTCACGGTGGCCACGCTCCCCTGCTTAGACTTAATAGCTTGAGCGATATGATACAAACTCACCGCTCCCGCAACGGAGATATTCAAGCTCTGCACGAAGCCAACCATGGGAATAATAATGCGCTCATCAGCATGCTCAAGAATCTCCTGGGAAACACCCTCTTTTTCATTGCCGAGAACCAGTGCCGTGGGGAGAGTCCAATCAACTTCATCAATGGGCTTTGACGACTGCAACGAGGTCACACAAACCTGAAAGCCCTCTTTTTTAAGGTGTTGCCAGCAATCCTTGGTATTGGACCATTTGCGCAAACTCAACCACTTCTCAGCCCCCGAGCTCACACGATTTGCATTTTTAAAACGGTCTCCACCTTCAATCACTTCAACACAACCGAAACCGAAGGCCTCTTGCGAGCGCATTACCGCCGAAGCATTGCCGCGATCATAAATATTTTCAAGCACCACTGAAACATTAAAATTGCGCTTGGCAGCCACACGAGCAATTTTTTGCTGACGCTCTCCCGTTAACAAAGGCCAAACGTGAGTCAACACGTCTTGATAGGAAACCTTAAAATTTTTCTCAACTTCAATTTCAGATTGATAGGGAAACATAGCACCTCTGTTAGGCCATAGCTCGTGTTGCAATTTTTTGAATGGCCATGCGTACCCCAATTTGAGCCTTTGTTCAATGTGCATCCACCACCCAAAGGAAGAATTTTAGAAGACTTACAAGATTTTGCCTCCACCAAACACTTTGCCCGAACCTTGCCTTTTAAGAAGCTATGAAGCAAAAAACACATTTCCCCAAAAAGGGCCTTTTAAGGCCATCGGTTTTAGCATTTTCTCTTTTGATTCTCGGGAGTTCCACAGGCCTTACCGCAGCCCCGCGGGTGCCTTAGAGTGGATTTACTAAGTCTTAATCAAGACAACCGTTTTACAATTCAACATAGTGAAAACGAAACGGCGATTCTTGAATTCTTTGAAGAGATCCAAGCCCTTCAAAGTTAATCTGGAAAGTATGCCGACAACTCCATGTAAAGGGAGTGCTTTGATCGGCATTGACGCTTCTAATATCGCTCGGATCATTGCCCGCCACCAGGAAAGCTTTTTTAGCGTAATAGCTGGCAAACTTCAGATGGACTATGTGCCCACAGCTAAAGACATCGATGACCTGGAAATTCGCTAGCCAAGCTCTTAGAAAATCAAGAAGGAACTCGAAAAACAGTCGTGGATTTGGTGGGGTGGATAACTCGTTCTACAAAACTGCCACCGACCCCTAACAGTGACGAAAATATTCCGCTCTGCCAAGGTTTGGCAGTACTCAAAGGTAAAGTTAAGTCTTCATTATACAGAAAGTGCATAATGGATTACAAAGGACTTATTTGCCAACAAAGTTTATTTAGAAAAATTCTCAAGCATTAGCGGTAGTTTTGATTTTGCGGTGTCAGCAAATTCTACGTTCAGAGCCAAAGAGGACATTCTCGCTCCGCCCACCCACCTTTCAGGCGCGACAATTGCTTTAGTCCTCTCCAAACATTTAATCGAGGAGAATATATGAAACTATTAAATCAACTATTTGTAACAAGTTTATTAATCATGACCGGCCACTTTGCTTCGGCGATTTCTTGTGATGCCCAGAGCGATGAAGTCATCAGAAGTTATCAGGAACACAAAACGGAGTCTTGCACTCACATGGGTTACTGTATGGGCATCGGCAATAGCGGATATAACTTCTCGAACGGAAAATGGGAATTTGGTCTTAACCCCTCCCCTGGTTTGCGCTCAGGCTGCAAGGGAGAAATTAAAATCACCGTCGATGTTGTACACTGTAAAACACCTTCAGGTTATGAGTACGAAGTGGAAGACGAATCTTCCAGATCCTCTTGCAACTAAACAAGGTGTAGTTACCAAGGAAGGACTTCGCCCTCGCAGTGCCAGAAGGTTCCTGAGTTTTCAAGATTTAACTCTTCTACCCTCTTCAAAAGATTCATTGCCGACACCACTGCCGTCTTATCTCCAGCATGTTGGGTCATATCCGTTTGCACATATCCTGGATGCAGAATAGCCACGGCAATTCCCTTGGGCTTTAAATCAATCGTTAAGCTTTTTGAGAAGGCATTCAAAGCCGCTTTAGAGGCGCGATACCCATAATAAGAACCACTGGTGTTATCAGCGATTGAGCCCATTCGGCTGGTGATCATTGCCACCTTTGCTGGGTTCTTGAGTTTTGGCAATAAGGCCCGGGTTACCAACAGCGGCCCCATCGCATTCACGCGAAATTGGGCCATCAAATCATCGGAGTTAAAATTCTCAAAATCACCCTGAGCTAATATCCCGGCATTGTTGATGAGTAGATCCAAGGAATTGTCTTTTAACTGAGTTGCCAATTTTTGAAGATCAGCTTCAATGGTTACATCAACAGCTTCAACCACTTCAACTCCAGCTTG
>CAZYOE010000176.1:0-9071 GCA_964648725.1 uncultured Pseudobdellovibrionaceae bacterium
CCCAATCAACTAAAAACAACCAAAGACGTGACCCTTTTTCAGCAGAATCTATCTATGACTTTGAATACTCAATCGAACAATGACATTGTTACTCACATAAAACAGCACTGTGTCATTTTGATGCCGATGATGTTCCTGCAGTCTTCACCACTTGACTAAACCTGCTTGACTAAATGAAGCCTGCCAACTAGTCAGCATTCATCGAGTCCAATAAATTTTGATTGAGCCTGATTCTCAATCCTAGCGGGGAGTTCTTACAATGTTTCGCGTAAATGCCATTGGCACTTTAGCTATGAGCATACTTACCAAAAAGCTATTAGCTTGGGGAGATAGAATGCTTAGAATCGGAATTATTTGCCTTCTTTTATTGGACACGGCGGCTTATGCCTCACCTACGGGTTTGCTAGATGTCAGCCGCGATGCTAATGGTGCCATCTTTTTAAGTTCTCCTTCCTGTCAGGAACTCGCCGATGAAATACAATATCTCAGGGCATGGAAGAGTCTTTTTAAAGAACCATTATCTCCTCCGGATCTGCCTGTTGAACTTCCCGAGGAACAAAAATGTCAAATGAAGATCAATGCTTCTATTCCGCAAATAGCGGAGCTTCTCGAGGGCACAAAAACGGCCCTCAGCGGCCCCAATTGCTGGAATACAACCTTGTTTTTGTCAGGTATTCTAAACTACCGTCGATTCACCTCAGCAAGCGAGATGAGTTTTTGGATGCAATCACCCTATTGCCGCGAAATAGAACCCTCTGAACCGCCTCAGACAGGTGATCTTATTGCTATTCGGGTACAATCCTCTAATCGCACCGGTTATGAAGAGATTCACGGCATGATTTATATTTCCGATCAGTTAGTATTTTCTAAAAGCACCTCATCGCGAATGAGTGCTTATGGCATTCAAAGAGCCAATCTGATCTATCAAACCTTTAAACTCACCGATAGTTCGTGTATGCAAGTAAAAGGTTTAGCTCATCGTTGTAATAGATGGTCCAACCTTTATCGCTGCAAATCCCCGAGTAATGACCTCGATCTATTTAAACGCTCCCATGCTGAATTCGAAAATCTTTTTGCACAAACTGAAAATATAGAGTCTCAACTAAGCACCTTTGCACGGTTAGGGAGTGGTGATGTTCGTGAGCGAAGAGCGATCTTGGAGCAGGAACTCAAGGTACTTGAATTCCAAACCGCCGAGTTTATGATGAAATTGCAACATTCCCATTTTTTTCCTAATGCCTTAATTGAAACGATTAAATCGTTAAAGGCACAACTCGGATTTGTCAGTAAAGAACGATCACCCTGACTTCCTTGATTTCACCAGATTCAATTCAGAATTGCCTGACTACAACCCGATTTTAATTAAAATAACTCACTCGCAATCAACTCTCCAAATTTTTAATACAGAATGTGAACTCTTGGCCCGCAATGACTTTATGCAAGCCTATGGAGTATTTTTATCTCGACTCAGTAAGTTTTTAGAGCTACGACCCAAACATCATTAACATAGAGATTAAGGGGGGCTTTATGCGCTTAAAGGTTTTGGGCTTGTTTTTCGCTTTTGTCGGTCTGGTGGGGTGTAAAGAGGTTACCATTAAGGATGGGCGAGTTCCACAGGAGTACTTGAATCAGGCTAAACAATTAGAAGGTAAATATTTTGGTTCCTTCGATGGCAAAAAAGCTCAAGTGGAAATATATTTTGAGGGTGATCGTCCCATTTTAAAATATAATGACAGTGAGGGTGATGACCTACTAGATGTCAGCTGCAATTCTAAGATTGGTCTTTTACAAAAAGTCATTCTCTACAAAAAGAGTGGCAAATATGTCGTTGATCAAGCCTACTTTGGATTTCATCCTGGAACTTGTCGTTTGGTACGAGGAAGGGATATAGAACTCGACTTCTCCGGTACCAATAAGTTCACAATGAGGCTTTATGAATATAGTGACTATGTGCAACGTTGTGACCCAGGCTCACCGCCATACTATGGCCGCAACTGTCATATGGAGGAGATCCCGCACTATATCACCGGACGTTTTAATAGATAATAGTTTTTACTTAAAAACTTAGAAGGTAATGGTTGGCTCTGGTACTTTTTGGATTGAAAAGCTAATTTCTGATGATTTGGCTGTCTATTTTTAACACCAATTTTTGGCATGGCATTTGAAATAAGTGCCGTTCGCTTTGGGGTGAATACATTATTTTCATTCC
The DNA here is from genome assembly GCA_964648725.1 of uncultured Pseudobdellovibrionaceae bacterium. Classification (GTDB taxonomy): domain Bacteria; phylum Bdellovibrionota; class Bdellovibrionia; order Bdellovibrionales; family Bdellovibrionaceae; genus CAUJGP01. The sequence goes on from CAZYOE010000176.1 coordinate 2,210, forward strand.
AGCTGTTTACGCGAATCTCAAATTCCTGTAACTTCTTGTTCACCAGAAAAAATCAAAAGGAGCCTTTGATATGAATTTTGCAAAATTGTACATAGCAATATTACTGATATCTATGGAAATATCATCAAGCATAGCCCATGCAAAACATAATAATGAAAATAGTGAGGCTAATTTACTTGAGGATGGATCTAAATTACTTTTACTGACTCCGCTGCCCTATGTCGCTTATGGAATTAGACCATTTGTTTATTTAGGGCGGTATATTTATCAACAGATTAATATCAATGAAACTATTTATTTTGAAGCTAAAGGTTATCTCGAAGATCTAGAAAATGACCAAATCTTTGTACCTGTGCCTCCTAATCTCAGTGTAGCTATTGAGGAACTCCGAAGTAAGTCTTCAAATCGATACGCCTCTATTACAGACAAAACCATCGCAATGTCTATTGTATATGAATACGAACATCCTAAAACTGCCCCCTCAAATTAGAACGGGCTGGTTCAAAGAGTTTCAGAGAATAGATATAGACTGAGGAAAACGCTCCGCCAGTTGTAAAACCGAGGGAAGCAGATTCCCGCAATACTCGCTTACAAAGCGTCGGAGCTTAGGTGAACTTTATTGATTTATACCTAGATTTTGGTGAAAAAGGGCCAAATTCAAGGTGCCAAGCTTCAGATCGAACGAGGCGTAGTTCCCCTACGTTGAGTGAGAGATGAAGTGAAGGCAACGCAGAAGTTGGACTTTTTCAGCGGAATCTACCTATGCCTCAGATTCTAATAGACTCTAACGTGAATTATACAGAGATGCACGTAAGGAATTCACTGCCGAATCGAGAGACCAAGTTTTTTCGAGGCGGATAGGGGGCCGAATGGTGAGTGTTATAGACTCCCCTTCGGCTTTCATAAATTCACGAAACAATAGACTCTTTTTGGCAATATCTCCCGCAAAACTCGCGCACTGAAACCCGTTTGAATTCCGCCCCGAAATATGAACGGGTACTATCGCGCATTCCGTTTTCTGAGCCAAACGAAACAAATTTCGATCCCAATCCAGATCCGTCACTCGAAAAAAACCCTCAGGGGAATGTAAGCGAAATTCCGAAACCAAACCAGCAGGATGAAAAACGAGAGTGCCATTGCTTTTTAGTACCTGAAGCGCCTCACTCAAAGCCAATCCATTCAGATATTTTTGATTTTTATTTAACCACGAAATTTTCTCGACTGAAATCAGCTGAGTGTGAATCTCTGGAAAGACCCGACCAATCACGCTGCTGGCGATGAATTTAAAGTGAGGACGCGACAGAAGGTTGGTGGTCAACATTCCTAAACAAATTCCATCGAGAAGTCCCCGAGGATGGTTAGAGATGACCACGACCCCTTCCTCACTTTTTAAGTGTACCAAATGCTCCTGCCCGTGAATCGTCAAATCAATCTTTTTCAAGTTAAGGAGAGCACTCCAAATGTTATGCTGCAAAAAGAGATCCTGGTGGTTTTCTATCTGCGCATAGAGTTGCGGTAACCCCATCATCTCTTCATATTTTAGCTTCAGGAGACGCATGAGTGCTGAATCATGAGACTCTACTAGCCTAAATCTCTCAAGCCTCGTGGTTGGCATCAAATAAAAAGCTCCATCCACGCCAGCAACGGAAAGCCAATTTGGCGACGTTCGAGAACTCGTTCGGCTTCAATTAAAGATTCAAAGGTACGCACTTCCGGCAAAACTCCGCCCAAACTAGGATCTGGAAGTCCCATCTTCTTGCCAAGGTAATAATTTGGAACCGATTGAGATCCGCCATGCCTATTCCACGCATTGGTGAGTTTTGTAAAATGCAGTTTTGAGTGGGGAAATAATTTTTTTAAATCGTGAATACGGATATTGGTCGGATCAAAGAGTGCATTGACATTCACGCGAACGGAGTTCTTGGCATATAAATCATCGACCACATCCACACCGTCTTTTGAATTTAATAACTTAAAATTCATTTGCAAGCGATCATCGGTCAAATCGGCGAAAGATAAAATGGGAGCTTCTAGTTTAAAGAATCGACCTGCATCTTTCTGGGCCATCATAGTCATCCATGCATCAGTCAAACTCTTATTAGATTTTTTGAAAAAATCGAGCGCTACTCTTAAAGCGTGGGTTTTCGAATCCGTTTTATCCTTAAGAATAAAAAGATTTATCATGGATTTATCTTCCAGTTTCACTGAAAGGTCCCGGGACGAAAACAACGGAAATGCAAAGGATTTTCCTACCAGCATTTGCGCCAAATAGTTCTGCCCGATGGACTGCGACAAGTCCGTAGCTCCATCCAAATCATAACCCGACAAATAGTATCCAAGACCAAGTAATCGTTCATAATAGCCCTTGATCAAATGTAGCTCTGCCAATCCTACCGAAAATTCACGGTGATCTTTACCGCGCAATTGAGATACTTTCTCTGCGCCAATTAGCAAGGATAAATCCAGGTTCATCATAAACTTGGACTTCGCGCTTTCTGCAATAAGACCATCGAGCGTTGTTATTGAATTCTTAATACTGGGAACAATCACCGAAATAAAATGATCCTGCATTGCTGATATCGTCTTAAAGGGCTTTGCTGCTGGGATGGTCAAATAGTCTAGAAACCCGCGCCAATGACCAATTTTCGACGGAGTTTTTTTATAAATCACACGAAACAATTGAATTTGAATACCTTCCGCTCCACGTGCTTTATCCGATATTTCGGCAGTCCGCGCCACTATTCCTTCGAGGGGAATCAATGGTAAAAAAACAGCTTGATAAAACCTTGTCTCGAACGAAGTACTTTTACTTTCTGCAAGTGCTTTTAGAAAAACCCCTAAGTCTGTTTTATTTTTGCTGGCAAGAATTTGCGAATTCCACATATCAACTTCCGACGCCACTTTTCGCACAGGACTCGACTTTTCATTTTCTGCATAGGATTTGAGCCCAAAAGTTAAGATCGTGCCTACAACAAGAAGAAAGATGTTCTTCATAGACTTAACTCCTTTTCAGGTTGCAACAAAGTTTGCTCAATGGCCAGATAGAGTTCCCCCAGAGTCTTAACCCGTCGTAATTCATTCAGCGAAACCTTTTTGCCAGCCGTGCGCTCTAACTCTAAAATCATATCGGCAAAATCAAGACTGTCCAAGCCCATCGTTTGCAGAAGTGTGGCCTCATTGTTTAAAACATCTATGGGTATTTCAAAACTCGAATGCAAAATTTGTTTAGTTTTCTCTTTAATGCTCACCATTTTTCAGCCCCCTTAGTTTTAAGGTAAAATCTTAGACTCGCGCCAATACGATAGAAGTGTTCATTCCACCGAACGCAAAGTTATTAGATAAAGCAAAATCGAACTCCGTCTTACGATGCTCTCTGATGAAATCAAGGGAAGGCATTTCAGGATCAACCTCCTCCAGATTATGAGTGCCAAGTAAGATTCCTTCATTCAGCATCTTCAAACAGGCGATGACTTCGATGGTTCCACAAGCCGCAAAGGTGTGGCCGAGATTTCCTTTGATGCTACTGATTGGAATAGTGCCAAACAGATCAAACACCGCTTGTGCCTCACCAAGATCACCCATCGGGGTCGATGTAGCGTGAGCATTGACATACTGAACTTTTTTGGCATCCAACTGCGCACGATGCAAGGCGAGTTCCATGGTTTTCACAATCGAAGATGCAGATGGTTGTACCAACTGTCGCGTGTCAGAAAAATAAGAACCGCCGAGCACTCTTCCATGGCTGCGCACATCTCGTCTTTGAGCCGAAGCCTCGGTTTCCAAAACAACCACTGAAGCCCCTTCCGAAACGACAATGCCATCGCGACGCCTATCAAAGGGTCTTGAGGCACTTTGGGGCTCTTCATTGAAGGCGCGAGAGGCGGCTTGAGCCAAATCAAAAGTCATACAGGTCGTCGCATGACATTCTTCTGCTCCCCCCGCAATCACGATGTCATAGAGGCCCGCGCGAATGAGTTCGGTTCCAAGCACAACGGCCTGTGAACTGGTGCTACAAGCCGCTGACAACGAGAGCAAGGGGCCTTGAAAATCCAAAAACAGACCAAGATTCACCGCCAAGCTGCTACTCATGCACTTAAAAACCGTCGTTGAGTTTTGCCCAAAAACGGAATTGGTTGCATGAAAGGATTTATGAGCCTCAGAAAATGCGGTAGAGCTGCCAGAAGTCGTACCAACGATGATAGCAACTCTCATTGGGTCAATTGATTGATTTAAATCTAAATGAGCTCTATTGAGGGCTTCCAAGGCAGCCAGGCAGGCCATTTCCGACATTTTAGACATCGTTCTTCGTTTAGACCGTGGAATCAAGTTTTTGGTGTCCAGCCCATCAACAAAGGCTCCCACTTTGGACCCCAGCCCTTCTATTGATTCCCACTCGTTCACATAGCGTATTTTATTTTCATTGCGGCGCAAAGCTTGCCACGTAGTTTCGGCATCCGCACCGATTGGAGTCACGCAACCATAGCCCGTGATATGAATTGGCATTTTCGTCATCATGGACAATAGAGCCCCCCATTCACTGAAATCGTTTGCCCATGAATATACGATGCATCCTTTGAACATAAAAACGAAACCACAGAGGCGATTTCTTCTGGCTGCCCAAAGCGCCCCAATGGTATATGGGGCTTCAACCCCTCTAAGAACTCCACATTTTCAATCATTGCTGTGTCGATCACTCCTGCCGCGATTGTATTAATGCGAATATCTTTCTTTGCGAATTCCTTAGCCATTGCTTTTGTGAGGCCGTGCAATCCAGCCTTTGCTGCGCTGTAATTGGATTGACCCGCATTACCGATCTGCCCTGCAAGGGATCCGATATTAACAATACAGGCCGACGTTTTACGCGGCACTTGTTTTACAAACCATTGGCTCAGGAAAAAGGGTGCATAGAGATTGACCTTCATGACTTGATCGAACTCTTGCCAATTCATCAGAACAGAAAGTTGATCCATAGGAAAACCTGCATTGTTTACCAGTACCGTTGGTGTCACAGGATGCTGTTGAAAAAAAGACTCGCATTGGTTGCCAAGATTTTGTGGATCACTGAGATCCAATTGAAAGAGTAAAATTTCATGCCCGGAATTCGCGAGCTCCTCTTTCAACGCTTGAGCCTTAGCATGAGCGGAGTGATAGTGTACTATCACTCGAAAACCGTCAGAAATTAACCTTTTAACAATGGCCGTTCCAATTCCTGAAGTGCCACCGGTGACTAACGCAACCCTCACACTGACTCCCTTCAATGTGTTGCACAATAAGCTCTAAGAATTCTAGACATAGGGAATTCTCCTAGGCAAACGAAATTTATTTGATGCGCATTTTTTTTACGATGCAAATGAAAATGGTATTAGCTTGACTTGTCTGTCTGTCGAGCGATCATAAAATGACAATGCAGTTAGAAAGCGAATTAAACTCATACAGTTTAGATGATTTAATGCCCCATCGCCCACCCATGCGATGGATCGATACCATCCTACATTGGGGCGAAAACGGTGCCGGCACCGCAACCACCAAACTGGACTTACTAAAATCCTACTACAAAGAGGGACAGCTTTGTCAGTCGATGTTTATCGAACTCATGGGCCAAGCCTTTGGCTATCTCAAAGCACATGATTTAAAAAAAAATCACCAGCGTATTAAACTAACCTATTTGGCAGGCGTGCAATCCTACCACTTTCTACGGGAAGAACTCCCTGCCCCTGGAAGCATTCTTCTGATTGAAGTGAAACCCATTCATATTGTCGAGCCCTTTATTTATATCCAAGGACAAATTCATTCCCAAGGTACGCTTTATTGTAAGGCCGAATTTCGATGTTATGCGGAGATTACTCAATGAGGGATTTTATCAACAACCCGATAGTTTCTGAATATTTTATGGTTTTTCTGTGCGGCATCGTCCTTGCCTGTGCCCGTTACCTCCTGATGACCGGCGCTTATTATGGCATTGTCTACAATGCCCTCGATCCCTCTTTGCGCAAATTTAAGATCAATGCGCGATTACCAGCAGTTTTCGATGTACGCCACGAAATCAAATGGGGCCTGCTAAACAATATTAATTTTGGGCTCATTGGCGCATTCACCTACTGGCTCTATAAAAATAACTTCCTGAAAGTCTATCTTGATTTCCATCGCTACCCACTTTGGCATTATGGCATTCTCACCCTGGCATTATTGGCGCTTCATGACGCCTATTTTTTCTGGCTTCATTTCCTTATGCACAAAACCGTTCTCGGCCAATGGCTTGGACATAAAATTCATCATGATGTCGAAAACGTGTCTCCCTGGAGTGCTTTTTCCGTAGATCCACGCGAAGGTTTTATGGAAGTCCTATTTAGACCATTTATTTTGGCTGTTATCCCCATGCACCCGTGGTTTTTCGTTTTTTTTGAAATACTCACCTTCGCCCTCAATATCATAGGCCATTCTGGATATGAGTTCTTTCCCCGTTTTTTTGCCATGCATCCGCTGACTCGAATGAAGAGTTGCGCTACATTTCATTATCTCCATCATGTTAATGGAAACACGAACTTTTCATTGTTTTTGAACTTTTGGGATCGCCTCATGGGAACTATGAATCCGCGCTATGAACAGTTCTATCAAGCGGTTATAGAACAGAGAAATATTGAACAACTCAATTCCACCGAAGTCACCCACTCAACCCTGTGAAAAACAAGACACTGTTTGTTCTTTTGTATTTTGGGATACTAGCCGCAGGGGTTGCTTGGCTCAAATATAATATTCGGCCGTTCAGACTGATCGACTCCATGGATAGAGACACCGTGGAGTATAAGAATGATCTTATCTAAGAAAAACGGACTCGTGTTTAAGCACATTTAGCAAAACTTTC
>CAZYOE010000177.1:0-9024 GCA_964648725.1 uncultured Pseudobdellovibrionaceae bacterium
TGCCACTTAAAAAGTAACACTTTTTGCGTCACCCCACTCAAAGTTAGAGACCCCATGAGTCTCATACGGCTGCATTCAGAGCTTGTTTTGCAGACTCATTCACAGAAGATCGAAGTTAAAATTCGAAAAGTCTGGTACACTAGTGCGCACAACTTTCAAGCTACGAGTTGGCAAACGGGTTTGAATGTGGATCTCAAAGGCTATCCAGTTTCTAGTTTTGTTAATGGATGGGACGAAGAGGGATAAAATCAATGTGAAGCTGGTGGAGATTGCTGAAGCTTTAGTTATACATACAATACGGACGGTTCAATCAGTGGCTTGTACTGGGTTTCAGCAACCAGCTGGGGGACTCAAAATGTGGTTTGGCAAAAAAACTTTATCAAGAGACTTACAAGATTGAATTTGGGAATGAAGGATATTTTGAGAGTCATCCTTAACCACGCGAAGATCTAACCGTTAAAGAGGTTCTTTCGCAATGTGAAAGGTAGAGGAACCGGTCAATTTATTCGCGACCAATCCATATTGAGGTTTTGACGATTCTCCGAAGGCAAATCCAGAACACTGATATCTTTTGCCGGAAGTTGTTTTTGGCTATCTCTGAATTGAACGGACTTCAATATCCATTGTTTTGCCCAAGTGTCTTCCACATTTTGGAAATGAACCGAAAATTCTCCTTTTTCAGTAAATTGAAAAGTGCCATCACCAGGCTGTTCCCTCAAAATCTTTCCAGGAGCAAGGTTGATGGTCATTAGGTGTTTTACATCATTGTCGGCAATTTTGCAGTTCATCTCGAGCATCATGGTTTGAGGAGAAACCTGGAGTTCATTTTTTTCAGTCATAGCAAAAGACTCATAAGTAATTGTAACTTTATCATATACTTGGCAGGCAAATGCCAGTTCCCCGCGAATGTCCTTAGTGCTGAAATTTCCTAGCGTGATTTGAAAAAAATTTTCGGATTTGGTGAGTCTAGCGAGACTCAAAGTTTTTATGGGAGAGGTTGATATGAGTAAATGATCAGTATAAACTCCCAGGCCGATCTCTTTCTTTACGGCCGCAAGGTCACGACTATTTTTTTCTAATAAATCATCGACTTGAACAAATTCTTCGCCGTTCATTGAATGTAATGCCAAATGATAAGAATAGAAAAATCCCATCAAAACTGAAACTAGACCTATAATCGTTTTGGCACACTTTAACATGACATTATGCTAACATTGATTTCTGGTCTTGCAACAGGAGGGCGATCATTCGTAATGGAATCAGGTCTATAGACTTGGAAAAACTCTCTGTATAACAGCCTTAAAGGCGTAGGAGACAAAATAATAGAGGGTCTCAAGAAAGCTAAGCTTTAAAACTTGCCGGTACAAATTCCAACGGTCGAGAGCGGCTTGTTTTTTGTTTCCAGAGCGAGACTGCGGAAGGACTCGGTAGAGAGCCATTTTCTCGTCTAGCCCGTAAGCTTTCGGAATTTTGCGAAGAATCTCTAGCCACAAAACAAAATCCTCATGGGGCAACAGAGGATTAAATGAAAATTGTTTTATCACGGAGGTTCGCACCATCACTGTTAGGCAACCAATGACATTAGACTTCAAAAGATCGACGTAGGTAATCTCGGGAGGGCAATGTCGAATCAGTGGTAACGGGGAGCTATCAGGAGCCATTTGCCCATAGGTGTGGCAGGAGAACTCGACTCTATTTTTTAACATAAAGCTCGTTTGTCGCTCAAGTTTCTCAGGTAGCCAAACATCATCAGAGTCGAGAAAAGCAATAAACTCACCTTTAGCCGCTTGGATTCCGTTGTTACGATTGTTGGCAACGCCGAGATTCGTTGGTCCTTCTAGAACTTGAATACGTGGATCTCGAAGTTGCCAATTTTTACAGATAAAGAGAGCTTGATCAGAACTCTTGGCATCAACAATCAAGAGCAATTCCCAGTTTGAGTAGGTTTGATTCAATACCGAACGGATAGTTTCATCTACAAAACGTTCGGCATTGTAAACAGGGCAAATTATTGAGACCAACGCGTCCTTGTGCATCTCTATTGAAACTTTTGGATCATTTCTTTCATGCGCTTCAAGGCCTCGTTCATGCGATCGGTGCCGATGGCAAAGCTGATTCGTATAAAACCTTCCACACCAAATTCAACGCCAGGCACTGCTGCTACATAGTATTTTTCAAGAAGCAAAGAGGCGAAATCACGGGAGCTTGCAATAACCTGTGAGTCGTATTTTTTACCCAGAGTTTTAGATATATCGAGCCACAAATAAAAAGCACCATCTGGGTGAACGGCCTGGATATAAGGAATCGTTTTGATATATTCGAGAGCACTCACTAAACGGCCTTTAAGCATTTCGTTGGCTTTGACGACGTCTTGATCACAGTTCTGAATAGCAGCAAGTGCCGCTTTTTGCGAGATACTGCTTGCGGAAGAAGTGGATTGAGATTGGTAATCGGCCATACACTTAATAAGTGGTGCAGGTCCTAAAGCCCAACCAATTCTCCAACCAGTCATTGCATAGGACTTAGAAACGCCGTTGATAATCAAGACGCGATCTTTTAACTCAGGAGCCACATCAAGAATATGAGGAGCCACTTTGCATGTGCCAAACATCAAATGATTATAGATATCGTCAGATATTATAACGACATTTGGATGCGCTTTAAAAACGTTCGCTAATGCTTTTAGTTCCTCTTTGGTGTAAGCAATTCCAGTTGGGTTACTCGGTGAAGCAAAGCAAAACGCCTTTGTTTTAGGAGTTATAGCTTTTTCTAAAAGTGCCGGAGTAACCTTAAAGTTGGTCTCTGGACCACATTCGATGATCACGCTCTTGCCTTGCGCCAATTCAACCATCACTGGATAACTCACCCAATAAGGTGATGGAATAATGACTTCGTCGCCATCATTGCAAAGCATTTGAAAGGCAGCAAATAAAACAAATTTAGCGCCGGTACCTACCGTGACTTGATTTGGGGAGTACTCAAAACCATGTTCTTTACGAATTTGTTCACAAATGGCTTCGCGGAGTTCAGGGATGCCATTTGCAGGGGTATACTTGGAAAATCCCTCGTTGATGGCCGCGATACCCATTTGCGAAGCTGCACCGAAGGTAGGCCAATCCGGTTCACCGACAGAAAGAGCTATCACGTCGTGTCCTTTTGATGAAAGTTCCTTAGCTTTAGCAACCAACTGCAATGTTGGAGATGGTTTCATTGATAATGCTCTTTGTGATAACATAGGACCCCTCTTTCTATTTTATTTGAAGTTTATTTAAAAGTCTTTGATGAACATGGTTGGGCACTAAACCATCAAGATTTCCTCCAAAACGGGCGATCTCTTTAATTGCGCGGCTGGAAATATAATAGCAATCTGGACTGGCAAAAATGAGAGCGGTTTCAATCTCAGGCTCTAATTTTTTATTCATGCTAGCCATGGCCATTTCATATTCAAAATCGACCACGGCCCTAAGCCCTCTAACGATCACCTTAGCATTTATTTTTTTGAGGTAATCAACCGTCAAGCCCTCGTGGATATCAACTTTAACATTGGCTAATCCAAACAAGCTCTTCTCAAGCATTTCCTTTCGCTCATCAGTAGTAAATAAATAGCTTTTATTTGAAGAGTGCGAAACTAAAACGATAACTTCGTCGTAAAGTGGGCTAAGCCGTTTTATAATATCAAGATGACCGACTGTAATAGGATCAAAACTGCCTGGATAAACCGCTTTTTTCATAGAAGAGCAGTTTTATAGGTGACAGTAATAGAGTCAAGCTCTGCGCTTTCCGGCTCAAGCTTTTTTGCGGTGAAGGTATCGATATGCCCCACCCTTACTCGGTACTAATCCTCTCTGGACTTAGTCTTCTTGATAAAAAAGCTTAAAATTTTGTCACCAAAGATTCTTTGGTCGGAACGAATAAGCTCGCCGTATTCTGCTTCGAGCTTTTCTTTTTTGGCGGATTCAATAGCCATGATGGTATTATTACCAAAAACAGAGCTTTGGCTAGCGGCGGCCATAACTTCATCAGCCATTTGTTTGGTAAATGGAGGATCTGCAAAAATAATATCGAAGGTCTTCTCGGGAGGCATTTGCAGAAAGCGAATCACATCTTTGTTTTGAACGGTGTAGGGCTCCGTCACTTTGAGCTTGTCCAGGTTCTTTCGAATGATCTCTAAACTCTTGGGATGGCTCTCTACAAACAGCACTTCCTCAGCCCCTCGAGATAGGGCCTCAATCCCCAAATTTCCTGTTCCCGAAAACAAATCAAGTACCCGCGCTCCTGGGAGTTCATTTTGAAGAATATTAAATAGTGTCTCTTTCACTCGATCTGTCGTGGGTCGTATGTGATCGGCAGAAAAGTGATTAAGTTGATGCCCTTTATATTTGCCAGAGATTATTCGCATAACGGCCTTATAGTAGGTTTCGCAGAAAAAGTCCAACACCCGCCGCGCCAGCTCTTCATTTGTTCGCTCAATGCAAGGAAACTCCCAATTCTATTAGTTCCTTAGGTGTTATAGCGGGGCTCTGCACCTTTTAAAACCAGAACCTGGGCACCTTAGGTAGGTTTTTGATTAATGGCCGCCATGAATTCTCCAATAGCCTTTGCGTGTTGGGCTGAAAGGTTGAGAAAATGCATCTCCACTAGATAGCTTTTTATTTTAGCCTTATCGTCTTTATAGTGATCCATGGTTCGAACAACTTTGACGTTTTCTCTGAGAGTCTGATTTGAAAGAGGGAGGGCAAACTCTGCAATCAGATGTTCATTCACTGAAAAAAGCATTTGTGCCACTTCCATCTGAAATCCAAGTTTTGTCACTCGTAAAATCAGACCATCCATAGCCGGTGCAGTATCTGATTTAATAATCTTAGTTGGAATTGGATAGGGCTTTACTTTCTTAACTGTTACAGGTTTTATGTTCCGAGCACCCATTTATACCTCAATTCATTTTTGCTTTATTTCAGATTCTCTTTGGACAGTGGAAGCCAGATCCAAAACTTAGACCCACCCTCTGGTCGCGGTTCATAGCCCACTTTGCCTGAGTGGCTTTCAACAATCTGCTTAACAATATTTAGCCCTAAGCCAATTCCATCTGTCGAGCCTTTACTCGTTACGAAAGGTTGAAAGATTTTTTCACGAAAATCTTTATCAATACCTGACCCAGAGTCTAATACTGAAATCTGTACTCCTTCAATATTACCGATGTCACTCGGTTCCGTGGAGATGCGCAGCTCTCCATGGGATTTCATGGATTGGTGAGCATTACGAAGTAGATTGTATAGAACTTGCTGTAAGAGTGAAAGGGAGGCTCGAATAGGATGTTTCCTTTCGGCTAGCTGAAGATGAAAACGGTGGCCATGAATAAGGGCCTTGATGAGTGGTATAGTCTTTTCGACAACCGTTTCTGCCATCACTAGTTCTTTGTCTATTTTACCTTTAGAGAAGTTTTCAAAATCATCAATGATCCTCAAAGATCTTAAACTCGCCTTGCGGATTTCACTCATGTCATTCTGTGCCTGTCCGGTGAGGGTCGGATAAGCGAGAATTTTTTCAGTGATTTGAATGATTTTTTTGAGCGGAAAAGACAGTGCTTGGGATAAATCACCCGCTAATCGCCCCACGGCCATCATTTTTTCAGATTGGATCAAGCGGCTGTAAAGAATCCTCTCGGTCGTTATATCCACATAGTGAGCTATAAAAGCCTGAGGAATAGTGAATTCATCTTCCTTAATGGGAAAGATGCGTGCCTGATAGATCTTTTGATTCACCTGAATTTCAAAGACCGTGCTCTCGGTTACAGTTGAAGGGCACTGTGAACATGGGCTATCGGTCTTGGCCCACACATTGTAACAGATAGTGCCTTTAAACGATTGAAATTGACGATTAGCTCTAACCAAATTTCTCTTCTGGGTTATAATTCCAAGTGGGTCTTGAAGGTCATCAAATGTAGTGGCCCACAGACTAGCTTTTGACTTAATTTCTTCCTGCAGCAAGTGTTTTTCAAGGGTCAGATGAATAAAAGCAATTCGTTCTTGGAGAAACTCCTGAAATGCCGTAGTGATTTTCCAAATGCCATCGGTTTCCAAAAAAAGAAAAAATATTTTAGCAGAGGTTTCCGAAGTAAGAACGCAGAGGTAGGGATGTTTGAGTCCCTTTTTTAGCATAAAATTAAGCGACTCTACCTCTTGGGGTGTGAGTGAAACCAAGTTCGCTTCCGAGTTCCCATTTATCATACTACCAATAAAATCAACTTGTGGGTCAGTGAGTGGAGGGATTTCTTCAAAGTGAAACTTTCCTGACTTCGTGACAATCTGATGGCATTGCCCTGAAGCGTCTGTGACTAATAGTGACAGACCTAAAATCCCATCAATGGAGCGAAGGTCGTTCCAAAGGTACTGAACTACTTCTTCGATGTCTCGACTCATAGAAAGGCAGCGGGCCAAGTGAATAAGGGATCTAAAATTTTTACGGCGATCCTCTTCTTGATGGGAGAAGTTTCTCAGTTCAAAAAGACGGTCTTCAGTAATTCGCCGTAAAACTTCCAAGGAATTTTGCATTGATGGGATCGGGCTGAAGGAGTGGCTTAGCTTTTTGGATGTACCTAATTGAATGTCAAATCGAGTCAACAAGAGTTTGAAATGATCCTGAGTCTGACAATCTAGAATAAAAAAATGGCGAGTTAGGGGGCGTACCCCAATTTGAAATGCATTTAAAAAGTCAGTTCTTCGGCAGACATAAATTTGTTGGGTACGGGGATACTGATGTGAGTAAGTGAATAAGATGTCAATATCCTCGCTGACAATAAGAAAAGGCTCGCTCCTTCCCAAAGTTTTCGGAACTGAATAGTTTTTGTGTTTGGAAAAGTGCGTTTCAAAAATGTCTTTAAATGGCTGGCTTTCTAGTGAGCATGCGCCAGCCCAGATAACAGTTTTCATGGAGTCATCTCAGAAAGTACTTCTAACCAAGTTTGAAGCGAGTCTGCTAAGTCATACTCGATGGTATCGGCCATAACTCCGGAATTCTTATCATTGAAAGAATCCAAAAGTTCGTTAAATGCCATCCAAAGTTTTAACTCTGACGGACTCCAACGTTCCGGTAGAGTGATCGCTCGGTGCTGGCATAATGAACTTATCGAATTCAAACTATTTACCAATAAATGGCTTTGGTCAATAAACTGTGACAGATCATAGGCGCTTTGATCTAAGGATTTAAAACGCAGGTTTTGCGAAAGGCGATCAGCAGATTTAATGAGGGAGGGAAGGTGGGTTTTCCAATAACTCAGGACATCTTTGAACAGTTGGTAAGGATTTTCGGTGTCCACTTCCAAACTTTGAATTTTAGAAAGTGGAGTATCGCGAAATCTCATTTCATCGTCTTCAGTTAAATTGAGATCATTCAGGCGAATCCGGCAAATCACCTCGCCCTTTTGCTCGAATTCTGCTTCAAAGTGTCGAATGATAAAATCTAATTCCGTCTGTGGTTCAAATACTTTCAGTAAATCTTCTTGATTTAGGCTAAGGTGACTCATTTAAATCCTCCGTGGGTTGAGAATCGGCAGAAAGCCAGAATTGAATGATTGAATCAAAATCATGATGAACTTTATCGGTGGCTTCTAAGATTGCTGTCGGAGAGCCAGGTCCTATCAATGATTTTTGAGTCTGATACCAGCGAATAAAAGGACGGAGTTGAGGGACTAGTTGCCCAACGCTCTCGATAACTTCTTCGCAGCGTTCGATAATTCCAGATACAATCGAAATATTTCGTGTTTTGCGAATAGTCTCAAGTTGTTCAATGATAACGCGGTTAACATCGCCTAAATTTTTGAGGCCTTGCCGGAGGGTGTTGGATTCAAGGGCCGGCCAAGCGCCCCCCATATAAAGGGCATAAATTGAATTCCATACCCAATCTTTGTTTCGGGTATTCTGGGGAGCCCTATAACTTGGAGATTCATCAGTGACAACGATTGAGTCTTCCGAAGGTAGTTCATTGTTGAGCATGCTAAAAGCTTCTATGGCGACCTTTTCAGAGGGCAGATCTGCTTCGGTTTCGGCAAAGAGTACTCGGCTGTTTTCGGCTTTGGGGCCAGTCTCCCAAAAGTTAACGGTGTTTAGACTTATATTTAAAGACCGAGTTCCTACCAGGCTTGCAATATGCAAAGGTGCTGAGTCGCAACCGATATATAATTTTGCGTTTGCAATCACAGGAAACAAATCCTCGAAGGTTAGTTTTCCTGTGCAATCTAGTACGGCCTTCGAATCGAATCCAAGGGAGATAAAGGACGCGTCCTTGGTCTCTTCTTCGTTTCCTATCAGCACGATGGGTGTTGCTGTCAGTTTCTGAAAATGAGTGATAAATGTACGCCATTTAAAAGCCGAAAATTTTTTATCTTCTTTGCTTGCGCCCACATGCACTGCCACATAGTCTTTGAGTGATATTGGACATGGAGCCGTAACCGTGGTCTTCCAATCCTCTTTTGAAGGTTGGGCTTCAATCATAAGCGTAAAGAGATCCGCGAGGTGAATTCGATTGTCTCTGTCAACTCCCACTTGCGCATAAATATAGGCGCTAACATCGTCTGCAATCGCTAAAAAACCGTCAGAGGTTCGAGTATAGCCAGTTACTTTAACACTTTTGTTTTGAAGTTCGTGAGTAAGATAGCTAGATGCAGGTGAGAGCGTGCTGTTCACGATCCAGGTATAGTTTCGGTGTTTTAATAGTTCGATGATACTATCTAAAGCTGACAAACTCTCATCGACTTTGAGAGGCTCATCGAAGAGCGGTTCAAAGATATTTTCCATGGGAAACTCAATGACTTCATTAAGCTCATGTAAACCCTTTGTTGCTGACCTAAAACGCGGTCGAACGAGCATATCAATTCTGGCCTCAGGATAAAGACGTCGAATTGCTCGAACCTGTGGCCAGGTCATGAGGATGTCCCCAAGTCGGGCCAATTGAATTATGAGAATATTCACTAACACCTCCGTGCGCCGGGATAAACCGGCAGATTGGTTGTTAATGTAATGTTACGAT
>CAZYOE010000178.1:0-8994 GCA_964648725.1 uncultured Pseudobdellovibrionaceae bacterium
GGAGGTATAAATGAAAATGTTTTTTGTTTTAATTATTTTAATGGTTTCTAATTTTTCTCATGCTGAAAATCTCGGTGGTTTTCCGACTGAAATCCAGACTACAAATAGTGGTGTCCAATTTAAGCTTAGTTGTAGTCCAACAAATCTTGCTTTTGTTGAAGAAATCAAAACTTTAATTTACAAAGTTGAACAAAAACTTCAAGCCTTACAATGCGATGTTAAAAAAATTAGAAACCCTTTCTCTGGATGTCAAAAGTCATCGTCTGCCACTTCTCAATGCCAAGAAATGATTAAAAAAACTATTACTCTACATTCAAATCACCCAAATTATTTAGGTTTGCTTCAACTTTTATCTACTTCTTATTTATCGCAAAATTATGTTAATTTAGATTTAACTTTAACAAGTCAAAGTGAATTACTTAATTCTTATGATTTAAATGCTGTCTCTCTTAAATGATTATTTGCTCTGTAAACTTCTCTCTTTCAAATCTCATACATACGAGGGGCTCTCCATCGAATAATGGGCTGAGAAGAATTGCATTGATCTCGGTGGGAAGATAGTCGCCGTATCACCACACCTTAAACCAAGTGTGAAATATCAGATTTGCGAATTTTCTGATAGATCGGCTATTGAAGTTTGGACTCTTATGTCCGGACCCGGGTACTACCTAGAACTTGCGAAATAGTTCTTGTTCGAGTACGCCGAGAGCATTCCATTTTGAGTAAAGACATCGAATAGTGAAAAACGATAACAAAATTGTTCTCGGTAGAATTTTAAATTAGTTCATAGACTTAGATTGTGAAACTCACGCCATGCACTCAGTTCGGAATTCAGCGACTTCTCTCCGCCACTTGTCAAACTATGGTATCTCAAGACTCTTTGCACATTGAGTGGGTCTTTGATGATAGATCATCGCTTCCCCTCACATCATTCAGATTTCAAGATAACCTTACATTCGGCAACATTAACTTTTCTGGACTAATCTTCAGAGGTCGCATGACTTTCGAATAAGAAGTTGCAGACATCCCAGACGGTGATATCATGGACCTCTTAACATGAGGTGTTTATGCGACTATCTTTTTTGGGAGCAGCTCAAACAGTCACTGGCAGTCGATTTGTTATAGACTATCACCATAAAAAGTTTCTTATTGATTGCGGACTTTTTCAAGGGCCGAAAGAATTTCGAATGCTAAATTGGGAACCTTTCGCTGAAGCTAAAAAAATTGATTATGTTATTTTAACCCATGCCCATATTGATCACTCCGGTTACCTTCCCAAATTAGTCCGCGAAGGTTTTCGCGGCAAAATAATAACTACGGAGCCCACAAAGGCTTTGTGTGAAATTCTTCTACCCGACTCTGGCCGTCTTCAAGAGGAAGATGCTTACTTTGCCAATACAACAAAACACAGTTTGCACGATCCTGCGCTCCCACTTTATACCGAAGCTGATGCCATAATTTCTCTCAAATATTTTGAAACCCATCCCACCGATACTTGGCGAGAAATCAGCCTCGGTTTTAGCGTCAGATTTTTGCGAGCAGGACATATCCTTGGTTCATCGATTGTACAAATCGCCCTTAATGTGGATCAAACACAGCACTTGATGACTTTTACAGGTGATCTCGGAAATGGTAGATCAGTAATTCTAAAAGAGCCGGCCCATATTCCAGAAACTGACACCTTAATTATTGAGAGTACTTACGGTGATCGAGTGCAACCTAAAAACGATGTTGGCGAGGCCTTCGCGCAAATTATTGAAAAAGTTTTGGGCCGTGGTGGTACGCTAATAATTCCAGCGTTTGCTTTAGGGCGAACCCAAGAAATAATATACATTCTTAATTGTCTTGAAAAAGCAGGCCGTCTTCCAACTTACCCTGTTTACCTAGACTCTCCAATGGCAAAATCCGTAACGAACGTCTATTCAAAGTTAGATGGAGACATTAAGCTAGAGCACACGCCTGGATCAGGGTTTAATTTTACAACCAACAACTTTCACGTTGTAGATAATCCTGACGAATCAATGTTGCTCTGTATGGATCAAAGACCCAAAATTGTTATTTCCGCAGCAGGAATGTTAACAGGGGGAAGAGTGCTTCATCACTTGAAAGCTCAGCTTCCTCGACCAGAGTGTGGAGTTCTCTTTGCAGGGTACCAAGCTCAAGGAACCAAGGGCCTACTCCTTAAAAATGGCCTGCGCTCACTACGAATCCACCACCAGGAAATCTCCGTCGAAGCGGAAATCTTTTCGATCGATACTCTGTCCGCGCACGCTGACTCTAATGATCTTGTCCAGTGGGTTAAATCGATTTCCAAAAAACCGACCACGACTTACCTTGTGCATGGGGAGGCTAACGCCACTCGTACATTGCAGTATCGTCTGATTCATGAATGTAATCTTTCAAACGTTCTAATTCCTGCTATAGGTGAAACCTTCAAGATTGGTGGGCCTAATTAAGATTTTCTAAGTTCAACAAACTCAAGAATTGCTCACCCACACAGTTTCGCAAAGACAGCCAGATCTAACTCTGATAATTTTCTTTTGGGCCGCCGGTCTAACAAGGAAGTCCTATCCATGATAAAGATCTCAGTTTTTCTACATCTTCTTTTTTGTTTAGTTAGGGAAACTACTGACACCGCAAAACCAATGAAGATTGTCGCTAATTCCTGGACAAGCTATGAATCCCTCAATTGGGCGGCTCACAAAATCTATCTCTCAAAAAATCAATTCCCTCTTGTTGAAGCCTTTTCTACTACTGAAGTCATTCGATCCTTTCGGGATGGTCTCCGTGAGGGAGGCGCTCTTACTTTGGGTGAGGTCATTTTACTCGCTCAACAGGGGTTTTATCCTAAATTTGTGCTATTAGCGGATTACTCCAAAGGAACAAAGGACATAGTCGAAAAAAAAGGAATCAAGACCATTGCGGATCTTAGCGGAAAAATTTTAAAAATGGGGGGAACTAGTCCATTTGATAGCAGTCAGGTTCCAATCGAAATTCTCGATGTGGTTGTTTTTAGTGCCCAAACGCTCAAAAGATATTCTGGATCAATGAATTCACTTCCTACGGCCTGGGCGAAATCAACTTGCGAAATCATTAACCTCACTCAGAGGGAGCACCTCCAATTTATGGCTCAAAGAGAAAAGACTTCCATCGATCTCATCGCAGAAAGCTTAAAACCAATTACGCTTGGGAATCCCGACGAGAATGCAACGCACCTGACAAGTAACCCTGTGAGGAAAGATAGTTTACATAAGTTAAATGTTTATAGGAATGAAGCTAGTCTACTAAACCATCCTGTTACTGAGTTAGGTTTATTTTTAGAATTGGTGACAATTGCAACAAACGCAGAATAACCTGACAATTAGCCAAAAGCAGGGATGGCATTTGTTATCATCCATGGGCTTTTTTATTCCGTTGATGTTGTCATTATTTTTTGTTCTGAGCAGTTCATTTACCTTTCTGATCAACACCAATAAACAGTTTCAACATCTTAAAAAAAGTGGTGTTAAGTCTGTCTCGGCAAAACTCGCAATGATCGCTGGCACTATTGAATATGGTATGCGCAACCAACAGATGAGCTTAGTTAAAACTATCATGTCAAACATTAGTACAGATCCTGATGTGATGTTACTTGCACTCATTGATCAGAATGGAGTCATCACTGCTAGTGATAGAAACATCCAGATCGGAAAAAAAATCACCGATGCCAATATCATTCCAGCAAAGCTCCAGCCCCAACTTGTTCAATCTATCAAGAACACTCAAAATCAACTGAGGCAAAATCACGACTTTGTTTCTATTAATTCCGAAAATGACACCTTGATCGGCTACTCTCCGGTGAATAGTTCCATTGCAGGCGCTTCCTCTAAGTACCCTTCTGTACTAGTTTTAGTATATAGCTTAACAACCAGTAAAGATAATATTCGCGCTGATGGCTATCGAACGCTCGGTATTCAGCTTATTGTAAACTTAATTATTACCATGCTTATTGCTTTAATCTTTCATTTTAAAATCACCCGAAGGGCTCAATCGCTGCTCCTAAAGATCAATGCGTTTATAGCAGGTGACGATAATGTGGTCATTAGAGAAAGCAGTACCGATGAGATTGGACTCATCGCTAAAGGCCTTAATAAACTATTTCTAAGTATCCAGAGTAAAACTGAATCGCTCGCATTAAAAACGACGGAACTTTCGCGTTTAAATCGGGCTCTCACTCTCGAGAACAAGGAACGTAAAGCAGCAGAAAACTCAGCCGCCGAACTCCTAGAATTCAATCAAAAAATCATAGCTGACTCTGGATATGGTATTTTAGTTTATGATGATTCGCTTCAATGTGTACTTGTAAATCCTTTTATCGAACAGGTTTTTAATGTTCACCGAAGCTCCCTAGTGGGAAAAGCAATTAATACTCCTCCGCTAGACTGTGTTTTCAGCCAAGAATTACTAGAGGATTTAAAAGCAGCCCGGCCAATAACGGGACATATCTTCTACTATCGAACTTATTGGCTGGATCTGTCTGCCTCCATTATAGTCTACAAGGAGAAGAGAGCATTTTTATTAACGATTAATGATATCACCCAACAAAAGCAAATCAGTGATCAACAGAGTCGGGCACTTAGTGCGGCAGAAGCTGCAAATCGATCTAAGTCTAACTTTTTGGCGAATATGTCCCATGAAATTAGAACTCCTATGAACTCCATTCTAGGCATAGCAGAGCTACTAAAAGATACCCAGCTCACCAATGAACAATCTGAACTACTGAGACGTCTTGAAAATTCTGGGTCGAATTTATTGTTTCTCATTAATGATATTCTGGACCTTTCAAAAATTGAAGCCGGCCAACTCAACTTTGACACCGTAGACTTTGACCTCCGTAAACTAGCCGAAGAAACCATCGGTATTTTATCCATCCCAGCTTTTAAAAAAGGCCTTGAAGTCAAACTAGAAATCGCTCCTGAGTTACATACCTTCTACAAGGGTGATCCCTTGCGAATTAAACAGATCTTGATAAACCTTATCGGAAACTCAATTAAGTTCACAAATAGTGGCTTTATAAAATTGGAAATCAAACCGCAAACATCCGGCCCTGAACCTGGCACGATATTTTTTAGAGTTCTCGATTCCGGAATCGGCATAAGTGAAGCTACTCGGCAAAATTTGTTCAAACCTTTTTTTCAAGCAGATGCTTCAACGACACGTTTGTATGGTGGCACTGGACTTGGATTAACAATTTGTCGAGAATTGGTCACGCGTATGAGAGGCGCAATTTGGGTTGATTCGACAGTCAATGTGGGTAGTGTCTTCTCTTTTACTCTTACCCTACCGCCAGGTGAACTTATTGGAGCTGAAGTCAAACGCGATTCAGCAGGAGACCCAACTCGAATTGAAATGCCGAAGGAAGCAGAAAGTTCACTGCCAGAAATTCTCATTATCGACGATAGTGAGGAAAATCGATTTTTAGTAAAACGTTTTCTTAAAAAACTACCCATTACCATCAGCGAAGCGGAGAACGGTGAGCTTGGTCTGCAAAAATTGAAGACAGGAAGATACGCACTTGCACTTATTGATATTCAAATGCCGGTCATGGATGGCAACACCACCATCAAACAATCACGAGTGTGGGAGAAGACGCATTGTGGAGCGCAAAAGATTCCTCTGATTGTATTAACCGCCAACGCTATGAAAGAAGATTTCGAATATAGCTTGTCGCTAGGCGCTGACAGCTACATTACAAAGCCAGTAAACAAAATGAATCTAATCAAAGAAGTCTCAAAATATCTCAATTTGGAACCAAAGGCAGATCAAACCGCGTAGTCATCAGCATCTTTTCTAAATCATTCCTAACTATCCCTTGCCATGAAGCACTGCGAATTCTTTAAGGTTTCAAGCCGGCTTTAGCTTTTAAAAAGATTTTACTAAGATTCCTACCAATCGATCGTAATACATTTAAGGAGGAATGGTGAACGCAAAAGTTCCGTGGATACTATATTGTATGAAAAAAATAGCAGTATGACCTCTTGGTTATACCTCGAAATTTGCAAACCAAGCTACTGACAGAGAAATCGAGTAATACCATTTCCATTTAGTTGGTATCCCATCGTTGGAAGCGTCGTCCGAGGCACCCGTTTGTTTTTCTAGCCAGTGACTATTTCCACTTTCAATTTTTGCAAATGAGTCATCAATTTAATCCGATCCATGATCGGCCACCATTCATATAGAAAAATATTGATGGGACGCCACAATGCTACCCAACCCATCACATGAAATCCCTCACCGAGGACGCCAAAAAATAAATTAGGCTGATCCTTAGTAAACACATAACCCGTGTAGCAAAGCGCCAAGAAAGCGAGCCCCATCAATAGGGCGCTTCGCCCCTGTTTAAAGAGCACTTTCATATCATTTTTGGAATTCTCTAACTCAAAACTATAGTAGTTAAAAATGGCCTCTTCGACATCCCTGGCCTTCAGAAAATCGGGAGTGTGCTCGTGCATCTTGATTACAAGCTTTACCCGCTCAACATCGCCCAATTCGCGCATTGCCAAAATCAAGTACCGCGAAAAATCTTCCTCGATGTCTTTTTCTTTAAAGGGCGAAGGATCCCTTCGATCAAATAACTGCAACATACTAGTGAGCATGATATCGATACAATAGACGTCATTCTCTTTTCTATAACGACCGTTTTCTTTCATAGCGTAAGAATGTCAGCACTTGACGGTAAGCTCAAACAAAATATCGAATTAATAGTACAAGGCGATAGCGAATCCACGATAGCCAGGAAAGACTTATCACTTCTGATAGGGCAACGATACGACTCGACTTTATCTTGTCACTCCATATGGCCAATAAACGTTGTATTTGTTCAGGCTGCTCGATCACCGCCTCAACTTCGAGATCATGAATTAAACTTCGATAATTTAAGTTGTTTGAGCCCACCAAGGCCCAGTGATCGATGATTACCGACTTGGTATGGATGATTTGATTCTGGATTTCTCGAATCTCAACACCCATATTGATCAGCTTACGATAAAAAATTGGGGCAAACCACTTTACCACCGGCACATCTGTCTCTGAGGGTAAAAGCACTACAACCTTGGCTCCCCGTCGAGCAGCAACTGCTAAGCTTCTGCTGAGAGTGCGGTGAGGAACAAAATAAGCATTCATGATAAAAACACGCTCTTTGGCTCTGCGAATGCGACGTAACAGATCGCGCCAATAGATAAATCGAAGAATGAAGTTGTTGTTCAATCTCAGTTTCTGATCCATAGGAAACCACTTGGAGCTATGACGAAAAGCTAAATTCAATTCACCCCAAAATTTCTGAGTAGAAGGACTAACTCGACTGAAGTCATTCAAAAAAGCTCGTCCTAAAATTTGCACGAGTTCACCCTGAACTTGTGCTGCGATGTCAAACCATGGCTTTTCAGTAAAAGCCTTAAAATGAACCTTCGAAAAATTGATGCTTCCTAGAAATGCTATTTGGTTGTCTATCACCGCCATCTTTCGATGATCCCGCCGATTGAGCGTCCGGCTATGCCAAATGAGATTCATAAGAAACAGTGGAAAAAACAAAATACGCCAGCGACGGCGCCAAGGGAGTGGATTATACACTCGTACGGGAATCCAAGACTCCTCCGACCAAGCTTGAAGTGCCCGAATATGATGTAAGCTTCCCAAACCATCCACCAAAATTTTAATATCCAAACCTTGACGTTGTTTTTCTTCGAGTACTCTTAATAAAATAGACCCAGGATCCGGCAATTCAAAAATATAACTCTCAATATAAATAGAATTTGTAGCATAGCTAATGGCATCCAACAGGTCTTTAAGATAAGAATCTCCATTGTCATAAATCTTAATTACTTTATAATTGGACGGAAACATTCCCTTGGGCCTCACCAGTGGGTCAACTATAGACCATACAATTTTCTAATGCCACCCTAAATTCATCAGGATTTCTATAAGTTTTGGTCCGATCAAAGATACACTTTGCTTGCGGAAACTTCATGGCTAAATGCTTAAGCCATTGCTTGGTTCTGGAAGTCGCAAAATAGCCGTTCACGTGGTTTTCTGAAGCAAAGTAGAATTTTGCCAACTGCAGTTCAAGTGCTCGCCACTCTACATTGTAATTTTCAAAGCCTTCTTCCGCCAATTTAATTTTTCTAAACAAATACGGATTAACTAAACTTGCACGGCCAATCATAAAATGAGTGGCGCCTGTTTCTTTCCGGCATGACTCATAGCTTTCTAATGAAGTAATATCACCATTGGCAACTACCGGAATTTTCAGAATCTCTTGCACCTTTGGGACCCAATGCCATTGAGCCGGAGGACGATAACCTTGCGCCTTTGTACGACAATGAATAGTAATCCACTGAACTCCGGCTTCTTGTAAAGCGAGGGCGTTTTCCTTGCATAAGGTAGGATCATCAAAACCTAATCGTATTTTACCAGATACTGGAATATTACTGGGCACACCGTTGCGGACCGCTTTAACAATATCATACAGTCGATGCGGAGTTTTCAGTAAAACAGCACCACCATCGTGGCGGTTAACCGTTTTAGCTGGACAGCCAAAATTAAGATCAATTCCGGCAGCACCCAGGTCGGCAGCTCGCTGTGCGTTTTCGGCCATAGGCTGAGGCTCCCCCCCAAGAAGCTGCAAAAATACTGGTGTTCCCGCTAGGGTCTTACTTTCAGTGAGTAACTCAGGACAATGGCGAAGAAAAACTTTATTTGGATGAAGGGTTTTCGTGACTCTTAAAAATTCCGTAATGCAGAAATCAATTCCACCCAATCGCGAAAGTGTGTCTCGCATGAGCCAGTCAGTAACTCCTTCCATCGGAGCTAAATAAAGTTTAGGGGTATTTCCAGCCATAAGAAACCACCATATCGTGAAGTCCCCTTCAGAACAATCATTTCCATTATTCCCACTCTTAGTGCTTAAAGTTGTCAAAAGAACGGACAGTCTTAGGCGCATCTTTGTGAAGTCTACAA
>CAZYOE010000179.1:0-1599 GCA_964648725.1 uncultured Pseudobdellovibrionaceae bacterium
ACTAGTGGATTTTAGCTTTTTTTTAGAGAAATTTACCGAACAGACCCTAATTACTCGCAATTCTTGCTGAACCTACTGTTGAACCATTTCTGGCCTCGAACTTGCTCTTATGTATTTTCGTGGCGGTCACGCCTCGGAATTTTGGAGGTAGTATGTTTGCGACAATTCAACGGGGCAATAAAATCAGAAATGATAATTCAATATCATCTCGTAAAACAGATTTTCCATTCAGCTAACAGTCGATTCAAATCTCTAAAGGTATCAGGCCTATTCCTGTTGACCATTCAAAATCAGCATGAAGCGGACGGAAGTAGAGATGAGCACACATCATTTTGATTATGTGCCTTGGTGTACGGAACTAACCGTTTTTTCCAGATGAAGCTAATTTAGATAGAAGATATTCGTAAATGTCGCCTTGGGTATCTTGATTCTGCTCGGTGATTTTAAGATTGTCGATAATCTCAACGGCCTCAACCAGCAGACTTGCTTTGGGAATGATAAGGACTGCGTCTTTTATCTGACGGGCAAAGCTGTTGCCTGATTCTCCATTTAGTTTTTTGATGAATGGGAACACTTTATCACGGACGTGCTTAAGCATTTCTTCGGCTTCAAGATGCTTCCATTGTGACCAACGCAGGTTTTCGATTGAAAAAATAGATTCGTATTTTTTCTTGGTCCACTCGGCATCGGACTTGCGCTTGAGGTCTCCCTCATCAAGTCGCTTCATAAAGATCAAATAAGAAATTTGCTCGATGGCCATCAGTGGGTTGGCAATACCGCCAGACCAAAATAAGTTCCACAGCTTATCGACTTGTGATTTTAATTCTTGCGCTAACATTTAGTTCCTAACTTCTTCACCCATTTGGCACTTCGTCCTTTTCCTGTGGGTTCAATTAAACTTTCATCTTTCATTTGGCGTAAAACATTTCGGACCGTGTCGCGACTGATGCCTGGGCAAGCATCTTCAATCTCAGAGATTGAGAATGGTCCGATTTTTCTTTGTACGGCTTGGCGAATCTGATCTATTTTTGATCCGCGCCCAACTTTGACGTTGCCTACGCGCTCCTCGAACTCTCGGTAAGCGCGAGTGAGCGCACCCCAAAAGTAATTGAGCCACGGGTGAACATCGTGTTTGCCCTCGTGCGAGCCTTGCGAGCTTTTCTCTAAGGTTTCATAATAAGTTTCTTTAGATTCTTCAAATATGCGCTCAATGCTGATGTACCTGCCGACACGATAATCAAAGTGATAAAGCAACATGAGTGTCAGAAGTCTTGCGGCACGACCGTTGCCAACCGAGAACGGATGGATACACAAGAAATCAAAAACCGCGAGAGGTATCACAATCAATGGGTCTTGATTGAGCGGTGGCTTGAGCGCCCGTTGATAGTTGGTGATGGGGTCTTCCATGGCTTGCGGAGTTTGCACCGCAGGAGTTGGAATAAATCTCACACGCTTTGTGCCATCAGGATGGGTTTCAGTGATTTCGTTATCTTTGGGCTTCCTCCTGCCGCCAGGGTTGGGCATGAAACGACAAATCGTTGAGTGAAGTTGCAAAATAACATTCGTTGAGAAAGGAATGGTCTCGCTGGCAGGAAACTC
>CAZYOE010000179.1:1609-8975 GCA_964648725.1 uncultured Pseudobdellovibrionaceae bacterium
TTCTTACTGCCGCCTCATGGTTCATTGACAGAGCATCACGGTATCCCGCGATCTCTTGCTCGGAACGATCTTTTGGCGTGGAGTTTTTAAGGACCAATGCCTCGATACGCTCTTTAGGTGCAGTGATGCCCTCAAGGCGGTTAGAAGACTCGCTCAACTCAATCACAGCCACTTGCTTGAGTGATTCAGGGGTCTCGGGTGACTGCTTGTAGAAGAGTGCTTGCTTGCCCTGGTACTCGCCCAAGGTCCGCAATGCTGCGGCCTCATTTGTGGTGAGACTTAGTTGTTTTAGATACTTCTCTGTTAAAGAGGGTAATTGCCCTATTTACTGGATTAAGGCCATAACCGCATTTAATTGAGCTGGAGGGAAAATCCCTCGAATCCCTTGGGGATGGATATTTGTAAACGGTGGGCCAATTAGGTCTTCTCGCTCAATCACGCCACGGACCAAAATGAAGGTCTTAATCAGCATTAAGAACTGAATCTGGTCAGCCTATGACGTTGAACAGCGAAAATCCTTTCGCACATCTTTCATGCTCGAATATTTACGGCACGCATTTGTTACAGCACGCTGCAATCGCTGAGTCGTTCGCTTTCGGGGTAAAACTCCCGGCACTGGCTCAGTAAATGGTTTCCTGCAAGTTCTGCAATAGAACCGCCTCTTGTGAATTAAAAGTACAATTCCTGAATTTCGAATGGGTGCATCTTTAATTATTACCCACCGTCTATCGTAAGTAGAAACTGAAAGTCTGGCACAATGAAGGGCAAATTTCACCCTTGGATTGTTTCTCACATCTCGCAAGACTATGAGCTTTACCATTCTGCTCCCAACTCAAAATTTTTAATTCCCTATGAGTTACAAAACGAGCTAATCTATCGATCGATGGCATGGTCCTTTTTCCTTTGTTAAAATTTGGCTCGAGAACTCAAATTCTATCTGGATTAAGGACTTTTACCTTCATTTTTGACTCAGCGTCCACCACTATGAAGGGTGAAGAACCTTATATCATTTTGAAAATACTATATAATTCTAAATATCTTACTGATGCAGGGTTATTGATTTAGTCCAACTTAGTGCTAATATAGCAATTTGACATAATTTCCTTGCTTTAAATATGTCAAATTGCTATACTTCTAATTATGAACCTTCTTGGTAGAAACATCATTGACGATTTTAAAAAGAAACACTCAGCGAGTCGAAAAGCTTTGGACCGATGGATTAAATTGATCGAAAGTGTAGATTTTAAAAATCCGCAGGAGATTAAGCAGCTTTTTGGAGTCAATGTGGATTTTGTGGGTCAGCAAGCGGTCTTTGATGTTGGCGGAAATAAGGTTCGTACAATTACAAAGATTGAGTATGGAGTTAAAGTTGTATTGGTGACCCATGTTTTGACTCATTCTGAATATGATAAGAATGGGTGGAAGGAATAGTTTTATGAGCATTGCAAGAAAGTTAATGGAAACCCTTAAAAAAGAAGTAAAATCTGCCTCAATCCAAGTTGACGAATCTTACCATAAATTGGTCGCACTCTTTCCACTTCAACCAGTTGTTACAAAGGATCAACACGCTATTGCACTTAAGGTTATTGAGAGACTAATTTCCTTTGTTAATAATGGAACTGAAGATGAAGGGATTAAAATTTACCTTAATACACTTGTAAAACTTGTTGGAGAATATGAACGAGAAAATTATAAATCAAATCCTGTCTCTGGACGAGAAATGCTTGCTTATTTAATGGATTTACAAGGATTGACGCAAAAAGATTTGGCTAAAGAAGTTGGTGGTCAACCAATCGTTTCAAAAATCCTTAAGGGTGAGCGTGATCTAAATATCCGCCAAGTCAAAGCT
Organism: uncultured Pseudobdellovibrionaceae bacterium; assembly: GCA_964648725.1. Lineage (GTDB taxonomy): Bacteria > Bdellovibrionota > Bdellovibrionia > Bdellovibrionales > Bdellovibrionaceae > CAUJGP01. The sequence goes on from CAZYOE010000179.1 coordinate 3,459, forward strand.
CTTGCGAAACGGTTTAAAGTTTCTCCTGAAGTTTTTATTTAAATGAAGAGCCAAGTAATTTTGGTTGTAAAAAGGGACTTTTCAATAAAGCCATTTCGTCCCAAAGCTTTCGTGACGCGACGATAACTATAGCCTGGAAATTCGGCTATAAACAGTTCAATTTGATTCTGAAGATCAGCATCACGGTAAAGATGTTCTGCCGTTGTCTGCCTAGGTTTGTGGTGATAAGTACTCATGGGAAGATCTACGTTTTCGCAGGTTTTTTTGACTGACCCGATTTCCTTCCACTGATGATCAACGAAGTCTCTTTTTTCCTTCGTTGTGTTTCGGCTTCCATTTTTTTTTAAGGCATTTGCGTCTACGGTTAGATAATGAACATTCAAGGAAGTTGGATCAGATAATTCTCTGGCAAGGATATCATCCTAAATTTTCCAACAAATTGGCGATCCTCCAACCAGTCGCAGCTCATCAAAAGTAAACGAAAATAGGCAAACACAAGTTAACAACTTCTATTTTCTACCGCTACAGTACTAGACGGAGTGGATACGTTCAACATTCATAGATTGAATATCCTCCTACTTACCAATTAATCAAAGTGCCATTTTCATTACTACCGAAATCAAGGTGAACCCGACCTTCGGTTCCAAAAGAAGTATCAATGATTCCCGCACTAGTTAAGGCAGTTATTCCAAAGTCAAAATCTCTAAATCTTGAAGACCATGATTCTGATCCAATAATTATTTCGTCATCACTTCTCAATAGCAAAGCAACACCAGTTTGTTTTCTGTCGCTATTGTGATCATCAAACACACCCTCGTATGCAAAGTTAAAATAATCGATAACCCCATTTTGTTTATAGCGAGCAACAGTAATTTTAGTTCCACTAACGAGAGCGGCAGAGCCAACTACTAGTATTTTTCCATCTGGTTGAATTTGAAGATCAAAAAATGACCGCCAGACGCTTGAAGTAGACAAACCACCTGATCCAAAATTCTTATCTTGAATGCCAGAACTATTGATTCTATAAATAACACCGTACGGATCGGTATTGTTAAGACCACATTTTTGAGTGCCTACAATATAAATGTCACCGTTGTCCTGAATAGAATGTGCTTTAACTTTAGCGTAGTCGCACCCATTAAACCGTGGCTTCCATCTCCCCTCAATTGCGAAACTAGCATCTAATTCACCATTTTCTAAAAAACGTAAAACGGCCATATCGCCCTCAACTTGACCACCTAAGGTAATTTTCCCATCAGCTTGAAGTTGCATGGAATTAATTTCATAAATACTAATTCCAGATTCTAGATTTATAACTGCAATTCCCTCTTTGCCAAAACTATTATCAAGAGTACCATATATTGGGGAGCCTGGGTCGGTCGAGGAGAAAAGCTCATACAGTTCTGACCCCATGTGCAACATCCGGGGTGCTACTAAAAAATTAGTAGACATCTACTAAGTATTTAGTAGATGCTTTGTATCGGAGGCACAAATGGTCCAAAAGAAACGCACCAAGCTTGAAAAGGTTTTTACTGAAGTCGAACTGGAACTGATGAATGCAATTTGGAATCTCGGGGAGTGCACTGTAAAAGAAGTGCAAGAAACTCTTCCTGAAGGTCGAGAACTGGCCTACACTTCAGTTGCCACGATGATGAAGATTCTGGAGCAGAAGGGCGCACTCAAGAGTGAAAAAAAGGACCGCGCCCATACCTATAAAGCTCTGGTATCTCGTATTGATTACGAAAGGATCAGTCTTGAGCATCTAAAAACCAATGTCTTTGGTGGCGATCCAACCTCAATGGTCATGCGGCTTCTCGATGACTCCGATCTTTCCAAAAAAGAAATCGAAGTAATTCGGGGTCTCCTTAAGGAAAGATTGAGGAGTTAATATGGCGCTCTCGGCCCTCAAATTCTATACGGCAATTAATATTCTCCTGGTTTTAACTTACTACTTTTTAAAAGTGGCGAGGCATTTTGCAAACTCAGCAAAAGTTCCAATCTCCTACCTCGATTGGAATCGGGTGGCACAGGTCCTACTGCTCACGTCTTTCTTGGCACCGGTAGGGTTTTCGTTCCTTCCTCGTGAGTCGGTGCCAAACTTTGAGCTAGAAATTCGTGCGCCCCTGGCAGAGTCCCTCTCGTCCGAAAAGGAGCATCGCAAAATCCCACATGACTCTCAGCTTTCCCACAAGCAGGAAGCTCTTCTGCAAAAAACAGTGCAGCAGGAGAAAATTGATCTGAACATTTTTCTCCTGCTACTAATCTCACTTGTGGTCCTTGTCACATTAGTAAAATCAAGCGTTCAGGTATTGCGGCTCTTAGCTTTAATTCGCAAAGCGATGCCCATCCGTCAGATTGGAAAAGTTCAAATTCTCGTTTCCGAGTGTATAACAATTCCATTTTCTACTTTGATTGGCGGCACCAATGTCGTGGTGCCCTTGGATGCGGTCTGCAACTTGCGCAGTTTAAGATTAATAATTCAACATGAGTTTCACCACCACCGTAATGGTGACACCATATGGGCATTAGTTATGGAGGTCCTACGTTGCCTCTTTTGTCTGAACCCAGTTGTATATCTGTGGAAACGAGAAATTGCAGAAATTCAAGAATTCGCATGCGATGAAATGCTCATCAGCCAGATGAGAGTTTCCGCGTATGAATATGGTCAGTGTTTAGTTCAAGTAGCCGAGGTTGCCCAAGGTGAATCACTCATTCAGGTCGGTACCACCTGTATGGGTGGTTTTCCCAGGGGGCCTCAACAATTAAAATCATTTTTAAGAAGGAGAATAGAAGTGTTTAAAGATCATGAATCTTCCCGAAAACAACGTCATTTGGGAATAGCATTTGGTACCGTCGGCGTTCTGTTGGTGACTGGCTTGTCCTATGGAGCCCAGAAGTCGCTTCGTGCAGACAGTGCGCAAAAGCCCAACAGCGGTTTAGCAAAATTTGATCCACCTGTTCAGAAAGCAACCGAAAACATCCTTAGCAAATATGTGAAAAAGTTTGATGCTAAAGGTGGATTCGTGCTCGTCGCAGACCCTCAAACGGGACGAGTCCTTGCGGTTGCCAATCAACTGTCAACTCAACGTAAGCTAGATAAATCGTGGTCACTTTCCTATGAGATCGAACCTGCGTCAGCCATGAAACCATTAATCGCTGCAACTGCTATCGAAAAAGGTCTTATCAAATCGGATGAAAAGCTCAATTGTGAAAAGGGAAAGTATACATACGGCGGAAAAGTCTATCAGGATTGGAAACCCATGGGTACATTGACGGCGGCTGAGGCCATTTTTCACTCGAGTAATATATGCGGAATTAAGATCGGTGAACGTTTAGGGGCAACCGGCCTTGAAGCATCACTTAAGGATTTTGGTTTCGGTCCTGGTGGAAGCACCGTTGAGTTCCCAGAAGCTATGGCTGGCCGATTTCCCAAAGCCAATGAAATGGCTGAGGGAGATTACGTGCCTCTGCTTGCGGCGGGGTATACCTCAAGTCATAAGTTCTATGCGACTCCACTGGAAGTGCTACAAGCTTACGGGGCGATTGCAAATGGTGGCAAACTGATGAAGCCGCTCTCTGCCGACGAGTCCTCTAACGGGATAATCTTGAAGCAAGTGATGTCGGTCGATACAGCCCAAAAGATGAAAGCCATACTTGTCGGTGCTGTTAAACAGGGAACCGGTAAGAATGCTCAGAGTTCATTTTATGAAACAGCAGGGAAGACGAGCACGGCCTACCGACCGGAGTCGCCCGAACATGACACTCTGGGAGGTGAAAGAGCCATGGCTGGTTTTGTGGGGTTTGCTCCGGTGCAAAATCCAAGGCTTGTGGTATACGTTGGTATTATTGATCCAACGAATTCCTTTGACAAGAATCCCCATGGGAATGAACACGCAGCTCCTGTATTTAAAGAAGTCGTAGAAACTGTTCTCCCTCAGCTGAACATAGCGCCAAACAATAAAGTTTCTTTATAAGAATTTTGGACGTAGCGAACTAGTATCAGTAGTTCGCTACGTTTTATTGTACGATGCGGAGATTTTACGGGACTTCCCATTGATCAGGAAAAAGCATTGCGAATTTTAGCGATTTACACAATTCTTGAAAATGAAAAAAGCCGATATGGTTTGAACTTAACTCTAACCAAGGAAATCATTTCTCCCAAAAAGCAAACGGCTTTGGATTTGGAAGCAAATTTGGATTACTCTTTTGTATCGAATGGGTGATTGGAATCCTTCAGTTGGTCAACAAGTGACTTTGGTCGTTAGATTATATTAAATAGGAACCTTAAGTTGTGTTTACCCTGGCTAATTTCGATTAACTGTAATTCACGAGCGATGGAGCAGATCATTTGCAACTGTTTTCAGAATAGTCCGGCACACAGGCCCGACCACTATCGAGCCGTGCATAGGTGCAATAGTTTGAATAGGAAGCTCAGATAGTTTCTTTATAGTATCATTTGTAGTCTTGCCGTATGGCATGAAGCCCCCTTTAACGTAAAAATCGATAATTGATTCACTAATATCGTTTTCGACCATAGGATCACAGTTGCCGCTTTGACAGCAAAAATCAGAACTAAATAAAATCTTATTGGTTAATTCAAACCACATATGAGCATCCCAGTTGTGTGGAAATAATTCGACTATTTTTACTGATAAATAGTTCTTATCTAGCTACCGAACATTTGTCCTGCATGGGAGGGAGCATGAATTTGCAGCCTGATTGGGCCCAAAATTGTCAGTGGTTTTGTCTCTTTTATCGTTGGGTCAAATTAAGTTCATTTATTTATAAAAAGATTTTGTAAAAACCTCTCCCCCTCATTACAAAACATGCAAAGTTTCAAAGCCGTCATTTTTGTTGCTGGCACCGCGCGCGAACAATTTGATGGGTAAAATCGATAGAAGCGAGGCCGTAGATGTTCAGCTCAATCTCACACAAGACCCGTTGTGCGAGTCAGAATTTGCTCAAAATCCTTGTCAGTGGCTTGTTTATTTTTGCGCCCTTGACTGGCCAAGCGGTTCACCTCATGCATACAGCAGCGACATTTGCAGAGTACGCCGATGACATCAGAGTTGGCATTGAAATCGAATTCACCGGCCTTTCAATAAATAACACGCTTGCTATTATTCATGACCTCGTCGGCGGTACCTTGGTCATAAAAGACAAACGGGTCAAAACCACCCTCAAAGAAATCAATGAAAACGGCATGGTCTTTAACGAAGAAACCATTCCAGAATGGGTTCTCGAAAACTCCCGGATCGGCACACTCACCCTCAAAGTTGATAACAATCAAGTCGATGACAGCTCTGTTCTTGACCGTCAAGGAACTGTCCTGGAACTAGTGACAGCACCCATTCGTGGGACTGAGGTTTTTATACTCCAAGATGTTATTACAGCCCTCAAGAGCCATGGGGCCAAAGGCACTGCTGACGGAGGAGCCGTTTCCATTCAATATAATACGGAAATCAATAACGGCGCTCTTTCCACTTTTCAGATTGAATACCTCGTCGATCTATTAAG
>CAZYOE010000180.1:0-6975 GCA_964648725.1 uncultured Pseudobdellovibrionaceae bacterium
AGTGAAATCACGAAAACTTCGGTAAGACTTGGTGAAAACAGTGCTTCATTGCCCACATCACTTAATACTGCAAGTATTCAAATAGAAAGGGTCTCGGTGCTTAAAAAGAAAATTATAAGCGCTATGGCATATCCTACGTTGATTATGATTGGAACTTTCGGATTAATTTTGGGACTTTTGCTTTTTGTTTTTCCCAAAATTACACCACTTTTTATGAGTTTGAAGGTTCCCTTGCCATTTTCAACACGGATTCTCATATTTTTCACAGATATTATTTTACGGTATTGGCTCAGCATTATTTTAGTAAGTTTCTTTGTATTTGGGACGTTATTACTAGGTCTAAAATTCATTAAAATATTTCAGGATCTGGTTAATTTTATTCTGATTCGATTACCTTTCGTGGGTAAAATCATAAAAAAAAAGACACTGGTCCAGATTTTTAATTCTCTGCTGGTTTTGGTGAATGGAAATGAATCTTTGGATCAATCTTTGATTCAAATTTCAAAAACTATGGCGCAGGCTGAATACAAAAAATCATTAACCAACGCCAGTACTGCTGTGAAGGAGGGAAGGTCGTTTGGTCTATTCTTAAAGGAAAATAGTATTTTATACCCCATTTTTATTTCTGGCCTGATAACCGCTGGTGAAAAGACTGGAAATATTGTGACGTCTTTAAATCACGTTGTGGAAATATTACAAACTGAGCTAGATGAGCATTTAAAAATCTTTGCTGCTGCTTTGGAACCAATTCTTATGGTTTGCATGAGTTTGCTTATCGGTTTTATTGCTTTGTCAATAATTTTGCCAATCTATGGAATCACATCTCACTTTCAAAGTATCTAATGGTTTTACATTAATTGAAATTATGCTTGTGATTTCTCTGGTTTGTATTATCGGTGCATTTTGCCAAATATTCGTTTTACCGTCTCTTGTCCGTGTTGCATGTGAGAGGGAAATTGCTCTTGCTTTTCAAAAAATTGAAGACGCGCGCTTTAGTGCGCAATATTACCAAAATGACTTTCGGGTTGATTCAAGTGGACTCATTTTTAAATCTGGTAGGGGGAACATTGAGTCAAATGCTTTTGAATTTTTGGTATCTTCGTCAACTGCTGGCATTTGTGATGGTTCGATTAAATTAAATAACATCGGTGACATTGTTTAGGGACAACCAAGGATTTAGTCTGATTGAAATAATACTCGCTATGGCGTTATTTTCAGTAATAACCGTATCTTTGATTGGGGCCCAGTGGGATATCTCCGTCGTTTCGGGAAGCAATAAAAAAATAATTTCAGCATATAACCGGACAAATACTGTATTGCTTAATTTTTTGAACGGCATTCCATTACCAATAGAATCTATTGTTGATCAAAATCAAATTATATATTCGACGATAAGATGGCCGTTTACCAAATGTGAATCAACGATAATAACTCGGTCAGTTTGGAAAAAGGGCCCGAACAGTACCTCTACTGTAGACGTGGCATTATTAAATCCGGAATTGGATGAAGCTGCGAAGATCGGCATGGATTGCGGTGGTCAGCCAAAGAAGTTTGAGTCAGATCATTTTCATGAAATAGACAGCCGCGATATTGGTTATCCAATTAATTCGATTGATCTTTTTATGTCGAAGGTTGTTGTCGGTCTAAAATCCGTGTCTTATGATGGCCCGGATGTTGCCCTTGTTTCGTTAGACAACATCAACCTCATGACTTCTTTACCGATTGGTGGAACTGGAATAAATAAAGTTGATACATTAGATGGTTCGTATTTGGGGGTTCAAAATAGTATCGAGCAACAACTTGTTTCTTTAAATATTTGGGATAACAATATTGATTTAATTGCCACTTCAACATTACCGCAGGTCACAGGACAAAGACCAGAAGGTGTAAGTTTGTATGCTTACGACTCAAAGGTTTATATTGGCACAAAGCGTACCGCTGGTCACGAATTTCATGTTTACGATGTATCTGAACAGTCAGCCTTGGTGTGGCGGGGTAGTGTAGAGGTGAATCATAATATTAATGATATCGACGTGAGAGATGATCTTGCTTTCCTTGCTACATCTGGAAATGTCAGGGATATGATCATTCTGAATGTCTCTGATCCCACACACATCAATCAGGTTGCAGTTGTTGATTTACCTGGCAATGAGGATGGTAAATCGGTGTATGTTTCTGGAAATCTCATATTTCTTGGTCGTCATAAGGGTCTGGTCTCGACACACCCCGAACTCAATGTTTTTGAGAAAATATCTGAGCATTCATTAATATCCACTAAGTTTATTGCATCTGCTGTAGTCGGTGGAGACATTAACGATATTATTTTTGCCAATAACTTTGTTTATATCGCAACGAATAACCCACAAAAAGAAATCCAAATATTTAGATTGGATAATCGCAATAACACCTTAGATTTGGTCTGGAGCATAAATTTACCTGCACCCGGTATTTCTGTTGATTTTGAGGATAATAAGTTCATTTTTGCAGCGGGTAGCAAATTGTATATATATGCACAAGAATAATGGGATTACTTTAATCGAGACGATCGTATATCTGGGAATTTTCTCATTGTTTATTGCTAGTTTCTTTCCGTGGTTTATTGATTTGTATAGATGGAAGGGTGGTCTTGAAGTCAATTCTCAACAGATAAGCAAGTATTTATTTATTGAGGGGATTCTTGCCGATATATCTAGAAATTCTCAAGATATTTCAGAGACAGCGTTAGGTGATAATTTTACTTCAGTGAGTTTTAGTCTGGATAGACTAGAGAATTTTAGTACATATCGTTTCAACATACATCCGAATGATTTAAATCTTGGAACGACAAGTTATCCAACAATGTATGAATAGAGGCATTATTGCACTGTCCGCTGTTATATTTTTTAGTTTTGTTGGGGCCGTGTTTATTTCGTTGTCGGCAACACGAGTATGGTCTCAGTCAAAGCATATCCTCGTGTATCAAGAAATTAACAATTTAAAGTATGACGCGCTTTCATGCGTTGCAATTGCGAGATTAAATCTAAAACGAGATATACAAATTTTTCCGTCACAATATGAAACTAGTGGTGGCCTTTGTGAAATAGAAAATGTGGTCACCGGTGCTCATTCGGTGCAACTTGTAACCAAATCAATGAAAGGTGATATGCAGGTTGCATACAAAAGTGTAATTGACCGTACCACTCTTGATTTAATATCACTAGTTGAACTTAAAAGATAAATTATTCATTGTCCAAATAAAACGCTCCTGTATAATTTGGTGTATTACTAGCCTAAATCCTTTCACGTGGAAGACGAAACAAAAGATCTTGATGGGGCAGAAGAAATGGTTTCTGGTGAGAATATGGCCACAGAAGATGAATCTGAAGAAGCGGAGGTAACAGAATAAGTAAGTATCAAAAAACCGGCCTAGCCGGTTTTTTGATGTTAGTTATCGAAGATTCTTGCCAAATATTTGTCGAGATCGCGCTGATCGAGATCAAAAAAGTTTTTCTTGTCTCGGTGTAGTTTTGTGGCTAGTTCTTCACCTACAAATCTCCAGTGCCATGGCTCAAAAATATAGTATGAGTTGTTGGGCGGGTACGAGAGTATGAATCCATATCTATATGCATTGTCTTGGAGCCACTTATATTCTGGGGTTTGTTCAAAGCCTGTGAGGTCTGCGGACGCAGTAGAAGTCGTAAAGTCCACTGCAGTACCCAATTGATGCTCTGAATAGCCCTGGTCAGCAGAGAACTGGTTGGCAGTACCTGCGCCATAGGTCACCTTGTATGATGCTTTGAGACCTGACTGGGTATCAAATGACCGATATCCTGAAGTTACCTTAAGATCAAGACCCTCTTTTTCAGCTTTTGATAAGAGATTCTTCAAAAAAGGCATTGCATTGCTCAGAAACTCTATTTCGCGACCTTCCGGATAGACAAAGTCTTCATCAACCTTTGAAAGTCTTTGGGGAATGTAGTTTTCGTTTAAAAAGAAAACTTTCGAATATTTTTGAAGTAGCTCTTCGTCAATTTTGCTTAGTTTCACAAGGCCACCAACTTTCTCTGTTAGATCATCAATTTGATTTTCGAATTCTTGGTTCTTGTTTTGTTCTGATGCCAATGCTTCGCTCAAAGAAGTTTTTTCAAACTGAATATCGGAAATTTGCTTATCTTTCTCTACAATCAGATTGTTAAGTGTGGTATTGGTTTGTCTGAGGACGTGATATTTAAAACCACCAAATCCGATAAAAATAAGCAAGATCGCTACCGCCACAATAAGCACCCGCATTTCATTGTTCATAAGATTGTTGAATTGATTACGAAACGATTGTAGCACACCGTATTACAATCTGAATATTGCTGTTTATCTATTTTTATTCTCCGAGACTATCAAACCATCATCGAGAACGATGGTCTTTTCAGCCTTGCGAGCGTATTCTTCCTCGTGAGTTACCATAATAATCGTTTGTCCCGATTTGTATAATTCATCAAAGATTGCCATTACGGTACGCGAAGATTCATTATCGAGGTTTGCTGTTGGCTCATCGGCAAAAAGAATTTTGGGGTTGTGGGCGGCTGCGCGGGCAATTGAAACTCGTTGTTGTTCTCCTCCAGAAAGCTGGCTAGGAAGATTATGAAGCCGAGCACCAAGTTTGACTCTGGTTAATGCATCCTCAGCCTTTCTGTATGCTTGTTTTTTGTCCATACTTTGCATAAGGAGGGGGAGAGCGACATTTTCAAGCGCGGTCATTTCTGGCAAAAGAGCGTAGTCTTGAAATACAAACCCAAATTCTTTTAGACGAAAGGCCGTTCTTTCTTCTTGGCTGAATTCCTGAGTCTTGTGACCGTCGATAATGATTTCGCCTGATGTTGGGTCATCGAGAAGTCCGATTTGATACAAAAATGTGCTTTTACCGGCTCCAGAGCGTCCCATAATGGCAATGAATTCACCCTCATCTGCTTTAAAATCGATACCACGCAGAACATGGGTTTCAACCGGTCCGTTCTTGAATGTTCTTTTGAGTTTCTTTGTTTCAATCATTTGTTTTTTGAATTTCTACCAAGAATTGAATCGAGAGTATTTCTCCGTACAATCATTCGGGCCGGAATGTAACCCGCAATGAGTGTTGAAATAACAAGCAATCCAACTCGGAATAACGTTGTATCGAGTGGTGCGACCAAAATACCATCAGAGAAAGGGAAATTGATCGGATGCGCGGCGATGAATGGTGAAAGAAAACCATAGAGGATCGAAAGACCAATTGCCGAACCACAAATAGCATAGAAGATTGACTGGAAAATGTAGGAAATTTCAATTGCTTGGCCGTTAATACCAATACCCTTAAGGATTCCGATAAACTTTCTTCGAGTAATTGCATTAATGAAGATTACGATAAAGATCGTAACCGAAGAAACAATTAGTCCGATAGAACTAAAGACATTACCAAGCATGCTAAAGGTTGTGATGATGTCTTTGAGGAATTGCGGTTGTGCATCCGCGTACGTTTGGACTTTTGCAAAGTCATCAACACCGCGCAATTTCAATGTTTCTCGTACTGCAATTGGGTCGGCATTTGGTTTGAGTTTGATTGCGACTTGGTCAACGTTGCCGTCCGAGCGACCGATCATGTTCCTAAGTTGGTTGTCTACCATGTAGACGTTTCGGGTGATTTCATCAACCTTGCTTACCAAAATACCCTTAACTACAACTTCACGAGTTACCTCGCCAACTTGTATGCGAATTTTTGTACCTATTCCAACATTGTCGAGCGCAAGAAACCCTGGTGAGTCAAAGGGAATGTATTGTTTAAGCAAATACTGGCCAATGATGACCTTGTCAAAGTCGCCAGAAGAAAGATAAGAGCCTTCGGCGATCAGGCCGGAAAGTCCGGTTACTGTGTCTTCTGCTTCTGGGTTAATGCCAATAATATTTGCAGCCGCGATGTTTGGTTTATCGGTTTCTTTTCGGGTTTTATAATTCGCTTCAAGCGTTGTGCCTTCAAGGAATCGGGGACTCAGACTTTCAACTTCTGGCAGGGTTTGAAGTAGGGAAATGATATTTTGACTGTTCTCTATATATTCTTTGTCAGGAAGTGTAGAAATGATAACGTCGCTAGTGTACAGAGTTCGAGCCGCCTCAACTGAACCCTGGATTAATCCAACCAAGATTCCAGAAACGACTACGAGGTTAAGGAAGGTGAGAACCATAACAAACACAATAAGACTTGTCGTCCATAAGCTTGAGCGTTTGATCTGGCGAATTGCCAGGTACAAACCGATTCTGATATTAAGGGCTAATTTTGTAAGCATTTACTTACTTGTTGGTAACACAACAATGTCTCCTTCGGATAGACCAGAGGTGATTTCGATTTCACCGTATGACGAAACACTACCTGTGGTGACTTCTCGATCAGTATTTTGGCCGTTTTCAAGAACGGTAACTGTTTTTTTACCATTTTTAGACATCACAGCCTTTTGAGGAATAACAATAGTGTTAGGTTTTTTCTCTGAAGTGATAAGGACGTTTGCAGTCATACCTGATCTAATCCGACTATCATTTTGTGTGAACTCAAGTTTGGCACGATATGTGGAAACTCCATCTCTTATTGTTTCAGCTGGGTCGATAAAAACTACCTTTGCTTCGAAAGGCACTTCGTCACCATAGGCGTCGAGTGTTACCACGGCTACATCGCCAACCTTGATGAACGGAAGGTTGATTTCTGGTACGAAACTTTCGATTTGAAGTGTGTCAGCGCTAATCAGTGAGATGACTTCGGTGTTGGCGTTTGAAACCTCACCGACTTTTGCATCAACTTTAGTTACGATGCCGGTAAATGGTGCAAAAATAGTTCGTTCTGATATTTCAGCCTGAATTCGGTTGACTTCTGCACGGGCACTTTCGATAACTGCCTGTGAGGCGCTAATGCCGTTTGCACCAACAGTAAGTCGTGCGCGTGCAGATTCAATCTCTCGGTCGCGAGTCCGGATTGCTTCT
>CAZYOE010000180.1:7008-8932 GCA_964648725.1 uncultured Pseudobdellovibrionaceae bacterium
AGTTCATCAGGAAAAGAAATGTATAATCCCTTGGTTCCAAGGGGTGTCGGTTCGTTTTCAAGCACCTTTGTTGCTTCGTTCTTTTCGATTCCAAACACAAAAATTTCATAATCACGTTCTGATGTTGGTTTCTGGAAGATCACTTTGTATTTTCCTTCGGCACCCGTATAGAGACCAGAAATTTCTGGAGGCGTTGCGGTATTTGTGTCCGCTGCCGGAACTGCCGCTAAATCATTCGAGAGAAGTTTTTGGTAGGCGTTTTTTACAAGGGTGTTTTGTTCGTTTTCTATCTTCTCAAGACTTGTTTCAGTGCTTGCGTTTTCGGATTCTTGTTCAGCAAGGTTGGCACGAGCTGCCTGAAGTTGGGAAAAGAGAGTCCCTGTGGCTAGGCTGGCTAAAGTTTGACCTTTGGTAACCTGGTCACCAACCTTAACGTTTACGGTGGCAACTCGACCAGTTTCAGCAAACGAGAGGTCTACACTTTCAGCCGCAACAACCTTTCCAGATACAGAAACTTCTTTTAAAAAGTCACCACGCTGAACAACTAAAGTATTGTCGTTAGCGTTACCATTGCGACCGAACACAAAATATCCAGCAACTATCAAAATAATGAGAGTTGCGCCCAAGATAATGTGTTTTCGTTTGAGTGTTTTAAATTTCCCCCAGATTTTTTTCATAGAATATAATTTTAACGGAAAAAGATTGTTCGGTCTACGTATTCTTTAATGGTAGAATATTCACTATGCATTTTTTAGATGAGTTTGTGACCACGTTGGGAACACTTGGTGATTGGACCTATCTTTTGGCTTTTACAGCGTCACTTGTGGAATCCCTTGCCTTCGTGGGCATTTTGATTCCAGGTAGTGCGGTGGTGGTGCTAGCGGGTTTTAGTGCAGGGCAGGGTGTCGTACATCCAATCACACTTATTTGGTTTGTAGCGATCGGAGCAGCGATTGGTGATGGATTAAGTTATTATCTTGGTACACGTGGCACAAATTTTTTTAAGGAGGATAACAAGTTTTTCAAAACGAGTCATTTAGAAAAAAGTAGACTTTTCTTTGAAAAACATGGTAATAAAAGCATTTTTCTTGCTCGGTTTATCGGACCGTTACGCCCATTCGTGCCATTTTTGGCCGGTGTATCAAGAATGAAAGTTAGTATTTTTCTTTTTTGGAATATTCTCAGTGCTTTTTTGTGGTCAGTTTGTTTTGTGCTCTTGGGCTACTTTTTCGGACACGCTTTTAAGACAATTGAAATGTGGATTACTCGAGCAGGATTGATTGTTGTATTTGTTATTTTCTTAATTTTTGTTATTTGGTACGGGATTAAAAAAGCCCGTCAGCCGTTCAATTTCCTCAGTCGTTGGTTTTAACTACTTGCTTGCGTCCTGAAGAGTTTTAATGTCGATTTTTTGCATGTACATCAAAGTGGCCATTGCGTTACTGTTTTTTGTCAGTTCGGCAATGTTTTCCGGTACGATCTGCCAAGAAACACCAAATTTGTCTTTCAACCAGCCACACTGCTGAGATTTCGGATCACCACCGTCTGCGAGTTTGTCCCAATAATGATCAATCTCTGCCTGGTCTTTGCACGAAACAACAAAAGAAATTGCCTCTGTAAATTTAAAGGTTGGTCCGCCATTGAGCGCAGTGAATCTCTGTCCATTAAGCTCAAAGTTGATGGTCATAATAGAACCCTCAGCTCGACCAGAAGCCTGAGCACCTTCTTTCGAGTATCGAGTCGAATCTATGATTTTTGAATCATTAAAAATAGAAATGTAATGGTTTACTGCATCTTCGGCCTGAGTATCAAACCAAAGAAATGGGGTAATCTTTTGCATGTGAATATTATTAAGTTAAGAATTAATTGTTTTTGAGGGAAACAGAAACTCAGTTTACCTAAATTTTCTCTAAAAATTCATTGA
>CAZYOE010000181.1:0-8872 GCA_964648725.1 uncultured Pseudobdellovibrionaceae bacterium
TTTCTGGACATCTCTGTCCGGTAAAATGTGTCCACTAAATCGGGGGAACTTCAATATGCTGCCCACGAGAACACTGTACTTTGTCAAATTCGAAGGCAATTGATATCGAGTTCAGAAAATATTCCTGATCGAGATGACCTCGTTTCATTTATCGAATCAATCACCACGTCGGAAGGTAATCCTGAAGATCGATGGGCGGGTCCACGTTCGATGGTCGATATGTGCGAACTCGTAAAGCGTTATTTCTATCATCCCTATACCAAGGGATCGAATTCCAACAAAAAGGTGCTCCCCGCTATTTTAAATGAGTCTGCTTACCTTCAAAAGAAATACGGCAAGGCTATCTATGGATCTCCGCACGGAGTCAGTAGTCTCAATTTCAAAAACTGGGCATGGATCCAGCAATCAAATGAAGGTGGAGTGATCGATCCTTACAAATTGCTCCCTCCCGTCTTTAGCGACCTTTCTGTAGAAGAAATGGAGTCACTTATTACCGATAGCTCTCTCATCGACGGAGGGGCGGCGATGACTGCCTACGCTCGAATGCAGTTTAGCCAAATGAGTAAACAAGAGACTGACCTTGTGGTTGCTGCTCTGCTGAAATATTGTGAGCTAGATACTTTCGCAATGGTTTTGATTTATGAATATTGGAAAAATGCAATTGAAGCAGCCACGAAAAAAGCAGCTTAGTTTGGATTCAGTCATGAAAAATCATTTCTACATAAAATTAGAATCCCCAAAGCCGTCCGTAAAACTCTATGTCCCAGATGATATTAAACTGGATATGAGAGTCGAGGGGGTGAGGTCTCCACTTGAACTAGACGACTATGACTTCAAGGTATTTCGAACCGAGCAGCAGGCTAACTCATGGTTGAAAAAATATCTTCGAATATTGAAGTCATTAAATAACAAACGAATCTGTAAGTCGCGTGATCTGCCTGCCATGCTCTATAAGAGACGATACATGGTTCAAACTTTAATGGGCGAAAAAATGCAAACTTATCGTCACTATCCAAAAAAATGGAAGCCAGGACAGTTATTTAATCTTCATGACCAGGTATTTTTCCTCACGGTCAAACTCACATCATTGAAAAGGAATAGTAGAAAGTCATATTGTTACAAATTTCAGCTCGCCTGATTGCTATGGTGTTCGCAAACGATATCCAACACTGGATTCATTCTCAATCAAGTCGCCGATACCTGAACATGCTGCTTCCAGTTTTTTTCTGATCTGGCCAAAATAAACCCGAAGATAGTGGTTGTGTTCAACAGAATTTGGACCCCAGATTTCCTTCAATATGGTTCTGTGGGGCACGACTTTCCCTGCGTGTTTTACAAGGATACAAAGCAAAGCATATTCGGTTGCTGTCAGCTTTACCTCTTTCCCTCCAGCCTTAACACGATGTGCAGTGCGATCAACCTCTAGCTGACCTGTCTTGAATATAGGAGTTCCGTCTTCTGATTGTGAGTGCCGTAGAGCTACGCGAATACGAGCCAACAATTCAGGAACGCTAAAGGGCTTTGTCAAATAGTCGTCCGCTCCGCAATCAAGGACCTCAACTTTATCTTCTTCGCTATCGCGGACAGTAAGAAAAATCACAGGCAACTTCGACCATTCGCGCAGTTTCTTCAAGACTTCAAGACCACTCATGCTGGGCATTCCGTAATCAAGAATAATAACTTCAGGCTTGATCTCAATGATCTTTTGAAGCCCTTCATTTCCATTGTGGGCCTCAAAGACCGTATATCCATTTGCCTCAAGGCTATGGCGAATGAACCGACACACGGAAATTTCGTCATCTATTACGAGCACTCTCCTTTCATCTGTTTTCATTCAAGCATCTCCTTTAGTTTTGGTGGAGTGGGAGGCGTGGGTAGCTTAACCTCAAACACAGCTCCTTTTCCGTCATGTCTATTGCCCGCAGAGACTTTACCACCATGAAGTTCAATAATACTTTTCACAATTGAAAGTCCAAGTCCCAATCCACCAGCCGGTGTTTCTGGAAGGCGATAGAATTTCTCAAATAGTAAATCTTCTTTTCCTTCTGGCACTCCTTTGCCAAAGTCTTTAACAAAAATTTTCAAGTTTTCCGGCGCAGCTTGAGCCTCAATTTGCACAACTGTGTCAGAGTAACGAATGGCATTCAGGACTAAGTTGGCCAGTGCATGTTGAAGAAGTCGGAAGTCGCCCTCAACTAAAGTTGAAATGTCGCCGAGGATTTCAAGTTTTCGATCTCCAAGTTCCTCTTTAAGATCGGTCTTTACATTTTCGACGAGATCCCTAACTTCAAACCATTCTTTTTTTAATTTGAAAGTACCCTTTTCAAGGCGGGAAACATCAAGCAAGTTTTCAACGACTCGATCCAATCGCTGTGCAGATTTAATTAACTCATCAGTCAAAGACTCTCGTGCCTTCGGATCACTGCCGGTTGCTTTATCTTTTAATGCCGTAGAGGTCCCAATAATTGTGGTAAGCGGTGTTCTTAATTCGTGCGAAACTGAATTGATCAGGGTCTGATGAAGTTTCTCAGATGCTTCATAAAGTTTTGCGTTCTGGGCTGCTTCGCTGAATTGGAGTCTCTCAATAGCAATTGAGACTTGGCTGATAAGAGTTTCAAGGAAATTCTCTAGGTCTGCGCTCAAAGATTTTTGCTTGCGACTCGGATAAAATACTAAAACACCAACAGGACCAGCATTTCCTTTCATTGGAAGGCAGAGGCATTTTGAAGCTGACAATGTTTGAGTGGACCATCCAGCCGGGGTTCTATTTTCGAATACCCATGTGGCCACGGCAAAATCCTTCTCATCAAGGCGATGGTAGACCCCGATACGTTCATGAACTAATGTTCCCTCCACATTTGCCATCAACGCGACAGCGTCCCCTCCGAACTGCTTGTCGATAGTTGAAGACAGGATGCTTCGAATCTGTCCCACATCTTTAGCGTCCGCTAGGATTTTTCCTAGTTCGTAAAGAGCGCGGGTTCTTTCCTCACGGCTATGTAAAATCGCTTCTTGTCTTCTGATCCTCGTCGTTAAAAGTCCTCCCACCAAAGCAACGACAAAATAGGTCAAAAGCATCATGAAGTCTTCGTAGGATCGAATGACGAAAGTATATTGAGGTGGAATGAAAAAATAGTCCCAAATAAGCGCACTGGAGATTGCAGCAAAAAATATTGGGCCGCGAGACGCAAGAGTCGAAACTGTGAGAATCGCCAATATGAAAACTGAACCCAAAGCTCGATAACCAACATAAGGGAGTAAAGCATAAGCTAGAAATGAAATGCCTGTTATGAACCAAGCGGTATTGTAATATGCGATGAGGCCAGAGCTGAATTGCGGGAGATTTAAATAAAAGCCTTTGTACTTTGGCCTTCGTTCGGCACGTATGACGTGAACGTCGATCTTACTTGTCGTTCTCACTAATTGATCGAGAAGAGTTCCCCTAGCAATCAAGTCCCAAAAAAATCTTCGATCAGGTCGGCCCATAACAATTTGAGTTACGTTTTTATCAGAGCAGATTGTTTGGATGGCATGGCTTAGATTGGTATCTGCTAAGGTGATAACTTCGGCTCCAAGTCTTCTTGCTAGACTTAGATTTTTTTGAAGCATTTCTTGATCATCGACGTTAAGGACTTCACCCGTGTCCACATAGAGAGCAATCCAAGGAGCCTCAAGATTATAGGCCATACGCCGCGTTGCTCGAATAAGCCTCCCTGAATATGGGCTATGACTAATCGCAACGAGAAGACGCTCATTAATATTCCACGGACCTTCTATGCCCTTCACAAGCATCTGATCCTGTAAATCCTGGTCAACCTTTTCGGCTGTGAATCGAAGGGCCAGCTCCCTCAGAGCTGTGAGTTTCTCCTCTTTAAAAAAATTATCTGCAGCAAGTTCGGCGCGGTCTCCTAAATAAACTTTTCCTTCCTTCAGTCGTCGCAGCAGCTCTCCAGGAGATAAGTCTATCATTTCAACTTGATCTGCTTTTTCTAAAAAAGAGTCCGGGACGGTTTCTTTGATGCTGACCCCTGTTACTTGGGCAATTTGATCATTCCTACTTTCAATGTGTTGGATATTGACCGTTGTATAGACGTCAATACCAGCATGAAGAAGTTCTTCAATATCCTGATAGCGTTTTTCATGTCGAGAGCCAGGAGCGTTGGTATGAGCCAACTCATCGACCACAACCAAGTCAGGAGATTCTTTAAGAATTAAATCGAGATCCATTTCCAAAATTTTTGAACCTCGATATTCCAACTCCTTCTTCGGAACGATCTCCATTCCCTCAAGCAGAATTTCGGTTTCTTTTCTATCGTGAGTTTCAACGACGCCCACGATGACATCTACACCGCGCTGGCTTTGCTCCCTTGCGGATCTTAGCATCGCAAAAGTTTTTCCAACGCCTGGGCACATCCCCAAAAAAATACGGAGCCGTCCATGCTGGTTTTCTGGCTCCAGCTTCTGAACTGCTTCTAATAAATGTTCTGGATTGGGTCGGCCTTTCACTATTTTAACCTTTCATCAAGTGCTAGATTTAACATCAATACATTAACTCTCTTTTCACCTAAAATCCTCATCTGTCTTTGCTCAATAAATCCATCAAGAATTTCGCCTATTTTCTGCTCTGTTGTACCGCGTGATTGGGCAATTCTACCAACCTGTGCCCTGGCTCCTTCGGGACTGATATGCGGATCCAAACCGCTGCCTGAAGCGAATAATAAATCGTTAATTAGGCCCTGCTTTTCACGTTCCTTTATCTTTCCGATGAGATCCTGGCTCGTTGGTCCAAGATTGCTTCCCCCAGAGGGCATCGGGTTGTAATCAATCGCTGAAGGCCGCGACCAAAAGTAATTTTGCCCCTTAAATGTCTGGCCAATTAATTCGGAACCAATGATCTGCCCCTGACCATTTTTAATGAGGCTTCCATTGGCCTTATGTGGGAAAACACTTTGAGAGAGGAGGGTCATTAATAGCGGATATGCAAATCCGGTAATAAGCGTGGTCATGATCAAAAACTTTAGGGATGTGATAATTGTTTTCATGAGATCGCTCCTATTGAGACAATAATAAGATCCACAATTTTAATTCCGATGAAGGGCGCGATGAGTCCGCCAACTCCATAGATAAGAAGGTTCCGACGTAAAAGCGAGGAAGCTCCAAGAGCGCGGTATGAAACACCCTTGAGCGCAAGTGGGATTAGAGCCACAATAATTAAAGCGTTGAAAATGACGGCACTTGCTATGGCACTTTCTGGAGAATGCAAGCCCATGATATTCAGGGCAGAGAGAGGACCTGTCCCTCCTTGGGTCGCATATAATGTGGCGAACAGTGCGGGGATGATCGCAAAGTATTTTGCAACGTCATTTGCCACGCTGAATGTGGTCAGGGCTCCGCGAGTCATTAGAATCTGCTTTCCAGTTTCCACAATTTCAATCAGCTTTGTAGGATTGCTGTCGAGGTCGACCATGTTCCCGGCTTCGCGGGCGGCTTGTGTGCCGGTGTTCATTGCCACCCCCACATCGGCTTGTGCTAGTGCCGGAGCGTCGTTTGTCCCGTCTCCCGTCATGGCAACAAGGTGACCTTTTATTTGCTCATCACGAATGCGCTTTAATTTTGTTTCTGGTGTGGCTTGTGCCATGAAATCATCAACACCCGCTTCAGCCGCAATTGCCGCAGCTGTTAAAGGATTATCTCCAGTGATCATGACGGTTCGAATACCCATCTTTCTAAGTTCCGCAAATCGCTCTGAAATACCACCCTTTACAATATCTTTTAGATAAACCACGCCGAGTACCTTCGATCCTTCGCTAACTACAAGTGGAGTGCCGCCCTTTTTGGCAATATCGTTCGTTTGAGACTCTATCTGTGGAGGCATTCGTCCACCCAGAGATTCCACATGAGCTTTAATCGAATCAAAGGCCCCTTTGCGAATAGGAGTAATATCTGAGCCTTGACTCAAATTCACTCCGCTCATCCTCGTATGGGCACTGAACGGCACAAACTCAGATTCATGTGGCTTCAGATCATCTGCCCTTAGACCAAAGCGCTCCTTAGCCAAAATAACAATGGAACGTCCTTCGGGAGTTTCATCACTCAAAGAAGCCATTTGAGAAATCTTCGCCAAATGCTCTACCCGCACGTCGGAGGCAGGATAAAACTCATTGGCCATTCGATTTCCCAGAGTAATAGTTCCGGTTTTATCAAGTAGCAGAACATCAATATCGCCAGCGGCTTCCACGGCACGTCCGCTCATGGCGACCACGTTTTTTTGAATTAATCGGTCCATCCCGCTGATTCCAATCGCCGATAACAGTCCGCTTATTGTTGTTGGGATAAGGCACACAAGAAGAGCGATAAGGACAGGAACCGTGACGATATGTGAGAGATCCTGATTTGCCGAAACACCTGAATAGTCAGCAAAGAATTTTAGTGTTACGACGGCCAGTAAGAAAACTATCGTGAGACCAGAGAGAAGAATGGAGAGCGCGATTTCATTCGGTGTCTTCTGCCTCTTGGCTCCTTCGACCAAAGAAATCATGCGATCCAAAAAGCTTGAGCCAGGATCGCTGGTAATTCGAATCACGATTCGATCACTAATGACTCTAGTTCCACCTGTGACAGCGCTTCTATCTCCACCGCTTTCCCTTATGACAGGAGCTGATTCACCAGTGATTGCCGACTCATCGACGGTGGCTATTCCTTCAATGACTTCACCGTCGCCAGGAATTGTATCACCAGTTTCACAGATAACAACGTCGCCCTTGCGAAGTTCAGTGGCACTCACTTTTTCTTCCATAGATCCACGCATTCTTCTCGCAAGTGTTTTTGTCCGAGTTTTTCTAAGACTTTCAGCTTGCGCCTTTCCCCGACCTTCTGCGATAGCCTCTGAGAAGTTGGCAAATATCACCGTAATCCAAAGCCAGATCGCAATTTGAAATTCGAAACCAGAAAACCGATCACTAAAAAATCCCACAATCACGGATACCGTTGTCATCACGGCCCCGACCTCCGTAATGAACATGACAGGATTTCTCAATTGAATTCTGGGATCCAACTTAACGAAGGATTCTTTTGTTGCTTGAAGAAATATTTCTTTATTTAAAATTGATGTCATATTTTCCCTCTTTAAAATGTTTTTCCTTGAAGCATTAGGAAGTGCTCAATAATTGGACCAAGCGAAAGTGCTGGAAAAAATGTCAATGCCCCTACAATCAGGACAACGCAGACAAGAAGAATTCCAAATAGTGTGTTGTCGGTTGTGAATGTCCCAAATGAGGGAGGTGAGATTTTCTTTCTTGCTAGGCTCCCTGCGATAGCCAGTGTCGGCACGATGACTGCAAACCGACCAATCAACATAGCCACTCCCAACAACAAGTTATAGTAGTTCGTATTTGCGTTCAGCCCAGCAAAGGCGCTCCCGTTATTCCCGCTTGCCGAGGAAAATGCATAAAGAATCTCTGACAGACCATGAGGTCCTTTGTTAGCAAGGCTTGAAAGAGCTATTGGAAGGACTACCGAAATTCCTGCTCCAAATAAGATCACAGCACTTGGAATGAGGATAGCGAGAATTGTCATCTGAATTTCGCGGGCTTCGATTTTCTTTCCAAGATACTCAGGGGTTCTCCCAACCATTAATCCCGATAAAAACACGGTGAGGATTGCGAACAAGATCATTCCATACAAACCACTGCCCACTCCCCCAAAAACAATTTCTCCGAGCATAATATTCAGCATCGCTACACCTCCAGCGAGAGGCGAGAGCGACGAGTGCATACCATTGACTGAACCGTTGCTCGCAGCTGTTGTAAAAGTCGACCAGAGGATGGAGTTCGTAACACCAAAGCGGGTTTCTTTTCCCTCCATCAGCGCGGCCTGACCGAAAACTGGATTTGATGTATATTCGGACCAGAGACTCACACCCAAGCCAAGAACAAGGATGGCCAACATCGAGGCCCAGAGTACCCAGCCTTGTTTTCGACTCTTCACCATAGTGCCGAAAGTAAATGTCAGTGCCGACGGCAATAGAATGAGAGCGATAAGCTGCAAGAAGTTGGAAAAAGGAGTGGGGTTTTCAAATGGATGTGCGCTGTTGGCGTTGAAAAATCCTCCGCCATTTGTACCTAACTGCTTGATTGCAATTTGAGATGCTGCGGGTCCTTGCGGCAGAATTTGTTGTGCGCCCTCAAGGGTTGTTGCAGTGACGGCACCATGAAAATTCTGAACAACTCCCTGGCCCACCAAAAGCATTGTATAGATGATTGACAGAGGGAGAAGGATATAGAGGACCGTCCGAGTCATATCGACCCAAAAGTTTCCGAGCGTATCCGTGGTCTTTCTAGATAGGCCCCGAACAAGAGCTAACAGAACCGCAAATCCCGTGGCCGCCGACAAAAAGTTTTGAACCGTCAGCGCGGCCATTTGCGTGAAATAGCTCATGGTTGTTTCACCAGCATAAGACTGCCAGTTAGTATTTGACATGAAGCTTATGGCTGTATTGAAGGCCAATTGCCAGGGAACTCCAGGAAGTCCCTGCGGGTTCAGGGGTAGAATAGCCTGAAAGAGTTGAACCAAAAAGACTGCTAAGAATCCCAATAAATTAAAAATTAATACTGCCTTTGCATAGTCCTTCCAGTTCATCTCCTGGTCTTCACTTGTTCCAATGAATCGATAGGTGAATCTCTCAAGCGGCCCGATAATAGGAGAGAGGATTGTTTTTTCGCCTTCAAAAATTCTGGCCATGAGGCTTCCAAGGACGGGAGTAAGTAGCGTTACCGTGCCGAGAACCGCGAATATCTGTATCCAATCAAAGCTATTCATAAATCAATACAGTTCACTTTAGCTCCGACGCTTCGTCAATGAGCATGACGGGAAT
>CAZYOE010000182.1:0-8867 GCA_964648725.1 uncultured Pseudobdellovibrionaceae bacterium
ATGTACCCTCGTTTGAATGGGCTTTTAAGTATTCAAAAACAACCATGACTTTGGCGTTATGTTCGGTGCTACTTGGAGTTTGGCTTTTTATGACTCGCGGAGCGGAGTTTCTGCCGCAACTGGGAGAAGGTTCTTTTGCATTTCATATGATCCGACCTGTTAATACAAGTCTGAGCCAATCGGTTGAGTTTCAGAAAAAGGCAGATGTGATCGTCGAATCTTTTGCAGAAGTGGATCATGTTTTTTCAAGAATCGGTACAAGTGAAGTGGCAACAGATCCAATGGGTGTAAACGTTTCTGATACCTATATTATGCTCAAACCAAAATCAGAATGGCCACTTATTAATGGTCACCAACGCAGTTATCAAGAATTAACAGATGGTCTCTTGGAAAAATTAAACCGCGAACTTCCGGGACAAACCTACTTAGCTTCTCAACCTATTCAGATGCGATTTAACGAACTTTTGGAAGGCACAAGAGCCGACGTTGCTGTTAAGATTTTCGGTCCCGACTTAAACCAGCTCGTAGAACTGGCAAAGAAAACTCAGGAAATTGTTTCGAAAGTTAACGGAGCTGGCGATGTAGAGGTTGATCTTGCTGGAACTTCTCCAGTACTCAAAATCGAGCCCAACGAAACTAGTCTTACCCTCTACAATGCCTCAATCTCAGATGTGCTTAGCTCCATCTCCATTGCACTTGGTGGGCAAGAAGCGGGCTTTTTATATGAGTCAGAAAAAAAATATCCCATAGTCATACGACTCGATGATGAAGAAAGATCTGATCTTGAAACAATCGGAGAGCTTCCCATAGGGATTGGTGTCAACAAAACTGTTCCTCTCAAGACCTTGGCGTCAATCGGATTTAAGGAAACATACGGATCTGTTAATCGGGAGAATTCAAACCGAAGAACTGCGGTGCTTATTAACTTGAGAGGCCGAGACACAGCGTCCTTTGTTAAAGAGGCTCAAGAAACTGTTACAAAAGAAATTAAACTTCCCGATGGGTACTACTTTGAATGGGGAGGAAACTTTAAAAATCTAGAACAGGCGAGATCACGTCTGATGATTCTAGCACCGATTGCTCTCATTCTTGTCCTTATGATGGTCTATGCGGCGTTTGGCAGTATTGGAGAAACCCTACTCATTTTTGGGTGTGTACCCATGGCTCTTGTTGGAGGTGTCATTGGATTAATTGCCAATGGTCTTCCCTTTAGCATTTCTGCTGGAATTGGATTTATCGCGCTCTCTGGTATTGCAGTGCTAAATGGTGTCGTGCTCGTCAACTTCTTTAACCAACTCAAAGCCGAAGGAGTAACCGGGAAAAATTTAGTATTACAGGGAACTTTGGTTCGACTACGTCCCGTGATGATGACCGCACTTGTGGCAGTATTTGGCTTTATCCCGATGATGATCTCAACAGGCGTGGGAGCTGAAGTTCAAAAGCCACTTGCATCTGTTGTTATCGGCGGAATTATATCTTCGACCCTACTGACTCTCATCGTTTTACCAGTTGTATTTTCGGTCTTTGAATCAAGGATGAAAGGTCGTGTGGCTCACTAAATAATAACTTAACTTTTTTTTGGACAATTGAAGAACAATAAAACGCTAATTAGGAGGAATTTTTATGAAAACATTTACGACAATATTGCTTGTTGCAGCGACAATGATTCTCGGGGCAGGTTGCGGTCACCTTCATAAGGTACAAGGAACAGAAACCCCGTCCACAATTCCAGAAGGAGTTCGTGTCTCCATTGGATCTAAAGAAGTGAAGGAGGGAGATAAAGTTGATGTCATGCAATCTGTTTGTAAACAAGTCAGCGGTCCGAGAGTAGGAACGAGAAATGTTTGCCATAGCGAAAAAGTAGGAGAAGCAGTTGTATTGAAAGTCCTTGATCATGATTCAGCAATTGTACAGCCCCAGCAAACTTTAATCATGGATTCTAAAATGAGCGTCGAAAAACAGGGAGAAAAATAATAACGCCGTTTTGCTGGGCTACATGTCTCCTTTTGCACTGCTTTTAAAATGGTGTAAATAGTTTTTATTTGCCTTCAGTTTAGTAATTTAACTTATGGTTTCCATAAAATCATTTCATTATAATGATTATCATTCACACTTTCAGTAGGTGGCGGAATTCCGCCACCTCAAATTTCATTCAACCGATTCTTTTGGAATTTGCATTAGTCAAATCTCTACTCATTTCTAGCCTTGACGTTTTCTCATGTAATCTTTACATGAATTGCACGATTGATAAGCCGTTACAAACAACACATGTTGAGTCTTGATGGCAATGCTTTAGTTCACGCTGTTCACCCAATATCAATGTAGCCATTATAAAAATGGGGGCCCACGACTTTCTGATTATTTCATAACTACCTATTATTTACTGATTGGTCGGACTTCTTTAAAAAGTAGAAGTCGTGTCGACATACAGGGTGCAAATCCAGGTATACATGACAGATCTTGAACCCTAAAGATTCCGTATCCATAAGGTCGACTGGCATGCAAAAAAACTATGAGAAAATAGTGCTTGATTGCTCCAAGGACTAAAGCATTTCTTCGATTGAAATTGGAAGTTTCAGACGTCAGCGACATTTCATTAATATCCTGTTTTTCTCTGAAAATTAAGCCCCTATTAATAGATACTATAAAAACATTTAATATCCCAGTATGCGCTGGAAACAACAATGGTGGCGGAAATCCGCCACTTCGAAAATATGTTAACATCTTGAAAAAGGTAGTAAATCATGAGTCACAACTTACATAAAAATATCTTATGCAAAGTTTACCTATACTTTTTACATACATTGATTGCTCGATCGCTACTATGGTAAATAGTCTTTGTTGAACTGTTCTCGTTAAAACTGAAATTCCAGCAGAACTTTAGGGGATGCAATTATGAAGCACAATCTACTTCTTATTGATGATGATCCAGCGATTTTAAAATCGCTATCTGGATTTTTAAACGATGAAGGCTTTTATGTTAAAGCAGTTCAAAATGGCTCTGAAGGTGCCGCTCTCATTCGACAAAAAACCATTCCGTTTTCTTTAGCACTAATTGATTACCATATGCCATTAATGAATGGCGTTGAAACAATAAAAGAAATTCGAAAACACAACAAAGAAATAGTTATTCTTGCATTTTCAGGTGATGACTCAATTGAAGCTCATAACGAGTCACTTGATTCAGGAGCGATCTTTTTTGTTTCAAAAGATACTGCTGACGCAAAACTACTAGGTATCATTCACCGAGTGTGTCGTGAGGTTGAGCGTAAAATTAAGCCTTTGGTGGTTTCGACCAAATCAGAAAATTTCAGATTTTTAGAGACGCTAGGGATTGTGGGTGTTTCTGATAAAATGTTTGATGTTGGCAAACTAATCATAAAATATGCAGCAACCGATGAGACGGTTTTAATAAGAGGAGAAAATGGAACTGGCAAGGAGCTGATTGCTAAAGCCATCCACCAAAACTCACAACGAAAGACTCAAAAATTCATTGCGATCAATGCCGGTGCAATTCCTGAAAACCTAGTTGAGAGTGAACTCTTCGGACATGAGAAAGGCGCATTTACAGGTGCAACTCATGATAAAATTGGAAAATTTCAAGCGGCTCAAGGAGGAACTATTTTTCTCGATGAGATCGGCGATATGCCTTTTCATTTACAAGTTAAACTTCTTCGGGTCATTCAAGAGCGAGTCATTACACCCGTTGGTTCTAATGCAACTAAGAAAATTGATGTCAGAATCATTGCAGCAACAAATGCTCCTTTGGAAGATCTAATAAAAGAAAAACAATTTCGTGAAGATCTTTACTATCGACTGAACGTCCTCCCATTAAATGTACCGTCGCTTAGAGAGCACCCAGAAGACATACCCTATTTGGTGAATCATTTTTTGGATGAGGCGAATAAAAGAAATGGTACTCATTTTCAAATTCTTGAATCCGCAATGGAGAATTTGAGTAAATTGCATTGGGCTGGCAATGTTCGCGAACTTCAAAGTGAGATTTCTCGACTTGCAAGTCTATCCGATGGCCCCTATTTAAACATTGAACTTTTATCAAGTGAAAGCAACCGTAAAAATCGAGATCTAAAAAAATCAGATAATTTAGACGTATTGAAATCTAAGATTACATTAACAGAAAAACAAATCTTCGAGTCGGCCATCAAAAAATATTTTACCGTGGCCGCCGCAGCTAGAGCTTTAAATATGAAGAGAACAACCTTAAGGGATAAAATAAAAAAATATGGAATTATTCTTTTGCGAGATAATTCTGTAATCGAGGAGGAGGAAAGTTATGGGTAAATATCTTTTAAAGACGTGTTTTGTGATTATGACGGGCTTAAGTCATGTTCACGCAGAAGAAACCAAAGAACTACCATTGACTGAATATGAAAAGATTCAAATTGCAAAAGCAATTAATCTTCTTCCTTGAGCATCAGTAATAACTTTTGCTAAGCCATTTATTGGATTGGATAAGCTAGAAATAGTTAACACATCACCTTCAATATCAGCAGCTCCAGCTAATACATCGATTAATACCATGTTATAACAGATTTGATTCAAGATTTATTGAACCAAGGCTTACTTAAAAAAGACCAAGTAATTATGATGTCCATTTGCGTCGACGGGTCAAATTGAAATGCAAAATAAATTCCGTTTATTTTGTTTCGGTCTTATTGTCATAGTTGCAACAACAATTGGCGGTGTTCTTATGTTTAAATCAAATCACTTGGAAAGTTCCGCGCAAAAACATTTGCGCGTGGCCTTTCCGTTAAATAAAAAAGTTACTGACTATGAACCTACAAACATTACTATAGCGGCAGAATACATTTTTCTTGAAAATGTATTCTCGCCCTTAGTTCAATTGAATGAAAGTGGCGCAATTGTTCCAGGAGTCGCTAAAACGATAAAATGGGATGAAGATAAACTCATACTAAGCATCAGAGAAGATTTAAAAACAAAATCAGGTCAGCCAATTACTATGGATGATGTTTTGTTTTCGTTAAAACGACTATTAGTTTTGACTGGAAACACTCATGGCAATTTTAAAGATTTAGTCTGTGAAGGAATAAACTTAGAATCTGTTGAACAAGATTGTCCTGGGGTAAGTGTAAGCTTGAATAAGAATGCAATTATTCTAAATGCTGGAGCAAAGAAAACGTTTTTACTGCCGATGCTTGCTGCAATTGATTTTGCGATTATCCCTAGAAAAAGTGTCAATGCTAAAACACTTGCAATTGAAGATTACTCAGAAACAAGTGGTGTTTATTTTGTTGAAAAGGATAATGGGGATGGAAATATCCAACTAAAAATAAATCCATATCATTTTCTATATTCAAAAAATATCGCTCAAACCATTGATCTTATCCCTTACACTGCAAAATCAGGTTTGAGTAGCTTAGAGGCACTCGCTCAAGACAAAATAGATCTTGTAACAACCGTAGACGTGAAAAAGGCAGATGAGCAAATTCCGTTCATGCAAAAACACTCTGAATTTGAAAATCATCTCACTCAAAAAATTAGGTTGCACCTTTTAGTTTTTACTGAAAAAGGAATTAAAAATCTAAATACGGATGAGCGAGTCTATATTTCTCAAAAAGTCAGATCAGCTTTTCGAGAAATTTATGGTAACAGTCCTGGATTTGAATCTCGTTCTGAGTTTTTTCCAAGTCTTGGTGAAGGTGGATTAACAAGAAGTCAAAAAGATATCGTCGATGTTTTTAATAAACAACCGGGAGTAAAACCACTCAAATCCTTTAAGCTGGGTCTTATGAAAAGAGGAGGGATCGAACCATGGTCTGGGCCACTATCAAAAATTCTACCCGACGCTCAAACCTATTTTGAGGACAATGTCCCCGATCTCAAGAAAAATCTCAAATATGATGATTATCCTGAGGCATTTATTGTTTCCACTGATACAGGCTTCATGGAAGATATTAGTTTAATTTCTTATTCACTCAATGCAGGATTTTTGGGTCTTACAAAAGCCGACAGAGACATTTGGATTTCTAAATACATGGCCACTCTCGACAAATATACTCGCCTTGAAAAGTTGAAGGAGCTTCATTACAACGCTTTAACTACACCTTGGATTGTACCATTGGTGGCATCGCCCTACTCAGCAACAGTAAGAAAACCTTGGAAGATAAAACTATCTGATCTTTATGCAAATAATCCCCTATGGCAAATACAAACCCCATAACCAAATGGTTAATCAGTCGAAAAGAACTTTTTAATCTATCCTTTACGCAATATGGATGGCCGGAAAGATATTTGCCTGCACTTTATGATTTTACAGCGCAAATTTCTGTAAATGGGATTTCAAGCCAAGGCAGAGGCACGGATTTTATTGCAGAGGTTGCCATAGAAAAAGCCTCCGCTGAGGCCATTGAAAGATACCTATGCAAAGTCTTAAAAATGGATTCGATTGGTTTTTCTGTTTCTGGGTTTGTTTCAGCAAATGAACACGCAAAGTTCGAAGCACTTGAGAGATACTATTTGAATCGTCATTTGGAGCTAAAGATTCCTTTTCTTCGAATTGATGAAAGGGCAATTGAAGCTACCCTAGTGCAAACGATAGATCAGTTAGAAGACAATTCCCAATCAACATTTGTTAGTTTCCATCAAATGCAAACACCGATTCACGAATATGGAATTGTTTGTATTATTGAAGATACGAAACTTAATGTTTTTTCATTTGGCTTTGCGTTTAGTAAAAACCTGGATCACTCTTTAAAAAAATCCTTTGTCGAAGCTATTCCAAATTTTGCAGCACTAAAAGAAAAGGCATTTTCTTCTACAATTTCAAATTCATTACCGAATATTTTGCTAGAAAATAAACCGTGGCATTTGAGCCAAAGTTTTTATTCCCAAATACTACCTCTTATTTTCGTTGATAGTGATGTATTAAATTCTAAATCAGAAAATAAAAATGTCGAAGAGCCTGAACTAGAAACCCTACAAATTAAATTCGACACTCTACCCGAACTTAATGATTGTCCCATTGATCCCGTGAAAGTTTGTATTAAGAAAAAAGAGGTTTGCAAATGAAATTTAAAAACCTCTTTTTCAATTTCAACAAAAGCTCTGAAAATGAGCTTCCAAAGTCCGAACTCTACAAGACTATTAAAGAGTTTGAAAAAAGGCAGGCTATTTATTCTTTTCTTGGCTTACTAATACTCATCGGAATTTCTATTGTTATGAACACTTTGCACCTACAGTCGGTCGCCGAGCAGAGCACTCGATACGTTACCCGAATGATGCAAATGGGGATGATTAGGGACTCGACTTATGTCCTTCAAGAGTCCCTAAAAGGCAATTTTGAAAATATAGCGTTTAAGTCGTCCGCCACTGAGAGGTCATTTGTTTTGCCAGCATCTCAGTATCTTGAGTCCAATTCGCAAAACGCCTTTGAAGTGATTTTAAGAGACAAAATAAATATTCCTTTTGAAGATTCAATTTCTGGCTATACAAATGAGTATTTTATTTTTGAGTATAACAGATTTGCCTTAGTACCCTATGCCGTATTTCTATGGCTCCTTATTTTGTTGGTGACAATACCACAAACGCGACTAATGAAGAAAAAGCTAACTGAGCAGTTTGACAAAGATCTAATCTTGGAAAAAGCAAAAGAGAGCAATAGAATTTCTGATGAAGTCAGACACAATCTAAGGACTCCACTTGCTAGTTTGTTACGAATCCCTTCACGGCTACCGGAGAGCCTCAAACAAGATCGTGAACTTCTTAAAACGTCTATTGAACAAATTAAAAAAATAACCTCAGCACTAGATCAAAGAAAACTAAAAGTATCAGGTAATGATAAAAACCGCTCAGAAGAGATTTTTGATAGCATTATTAAATCTGTGAATCAAATTTCAACGACTATTACGTCGAATGTGAATTTCAATTTTAACATTGATGATTCGCTTTGTTCGGCGAAAGTAGAGCATATTCCCGTTGAGCTTCAAATTATCATTGGCAATGTCGTTAATAATTCATTAGATGCCTTTAATGGATCAGCAGGAACTATTGAACTTTACGCAAAAGACGTTGACCCTTATTTGCAGATTGAGATTATTGATAACGGCCCAGGTATTGATTCAGCATTGCGAGAACATATTTTTGATCAAGGCTTCACTAAAGGCAAAATAAATGGAACAGGCTTGGGTTTATATCACGCAAGGACTCATGTATCCAATTGGGGTGGGCAAATTAAAGTAGATTCCGAAATTGGCAAAGGAACTAGAATTACTTTAATGCTACCGATATTTGAAAGGGCTTCTTGGTTTGTACCGAGGCTTAAATTTAAACAATCACATAAAATCTACGTACTAGATGATCAACTAACAGGAAGGCAGCTTTGGAAGCTAAAGCTGAACGAATGTGGTATAAATGCAAATATTCGCTTTTTAGCAAATAGTGGTGAAGCTAAGGTTGCATTTGAAGAACCAGGCTTTGACCCATTCAATTCTGTGTTTATTTTCGATTATGATCTCAATGAAAATATCACGGGCATAGATCTCCTCTCATTATTACCGCAAGGCTCTCATAGAGTTCTGGCCACAGGGCACTTTGATAAACAAGAAATTCGAGAACTTTGTGAAAAACACAAAGTTTTGTTAATTCCGAAGACTGAAATTCCACAGCTACCTGTCGTAGTCATTTAACCACTTTTTCTTTTTACTTTCTATTCTCCTGAATTTATCGCGGCGGAAATCCGCCAGAAGTGGCGGGAGTCCGCCACCCGAATCAATTTTCTCTAAGTTTATGTTTTCGATAGGCAAATAAAAAAATGCCCTAGCGGATCTCCGCCACTTAGTTTTTCTTACCTGAAATTTGTAAAAATCAAATCTCTGAAAGTTATCAAT
>CAZYOE010000183.1:0-8865 GCA_964648725.1 uncultured Pseudobdellovibrionaceae bacterium
TGTTTTGAATTACGGATAGTTAAATTAGCGGCGCCAATTCAAGCAAGCGGTTCGAGAGTTTGCTCTCTCTCTCTCCGCCATTTTTCAAACTTCTAAAATATATAAAATAAAATCGATTTGCAGTTCCATTTAGTGGTGAAAGCGTTCAGAGAGTTTATCCATCTTTTTTATGATCTCACTTCGTTGCTCTTGGTTGAGAGTGCGATGGAGGGCCGCAACTTTTCCAAGATATTTGTCCATTTTAGCATTCATTCGTTCCTGGCGCGCTTTGATCAGTTCTCTCACTTTAGTTTGATCGAGCTCTGGTTCCAGAATCATTTTTTGAACTTCGTCTTTCAATGCTAATTTATGGGATTTTTCATCAGCAATATCGGCCTTAATTTGATTGGTGATATCTTTCATGAGATCTTTTTGTTGATTCGTAAAATCCAACTTGTCGGCGATTCTTTCACTGATTTTATCAATTCGTGCTTCGGGGGAATTTGGCTTGCAGCCGGCAAGTCCTAGTCCGCCGATTAAAATTGCGAATAATGCTGTGATTCTTTTAGTTCTTTGATTACAACGCATAAGGGCCTCCTGGTTTAAGTTATTTAGTGGGTGCGTTTCTAAATAACAATTTAGCTCAATAGGGACCTCAAGTGTTTGCGCAAAGGTAAGAATTTGTAACAATTTGTAACTTGTTGTTTTTATTTGAAATTGAACTTTTCTTTGCTTCGTTTATGACCCTATACTTAATGTATGGAAACAGTTCTCTTAATTGACGATGACAAAGGCCTGGGTGAATTACTGAAACAGTATTTTACACAATTTCAGTTTAGTTTGTTTCAAGCGACAAAACCATCGGAGGCTCTTGTGTTATTAAAAACACAAAAATTTTCCGTGATCATTCTAGATGTCATGCTTCCTGAGATGGATGGCTTTGCCGCCTTTCAACAAATTAAAAAAATTGCTGACACTCCAGTTATTATGCTAACGGCTCGGGGTGATCTGACTGACAAAGTTTTAGGTTTAGAAATGGGTATTGACGATTATTTGCCAAAGCCCTTCGAACCAAGGGAATTGGTGGCACGTCTAAAAGCACTCATTCGTCGTGCACAAAAGAATCCCCAACAACCAAGTTTGCTAAAGTCGGGAGAGCTAGAAGTCGATTTAAAAGCTCACACTGCCAAGATCCTTGGGAATGATATTGGACTTTCAACGCTAGAATTTCAACTTTTGAAGTTGTTTATGCCGCATCCTGGGCAAGTGCTATCACGAGATAAGTTACTGGATAACTTACGAGGCATCGATTGGGAGGCTTATAATCGAAGTGTGGATGTGGCCGTCAGTAGGTTGCGGCAAAAGCTGTCTGATTCAGTGAAGTCACCCAAATATTTGCGCACGGTTTGGGGAGATGGATACTGCTATATTGCGCCCGTGGAGGAAGTCAAATGAGTCAGAGTCGAGGGCATCTACTATTAAGAATTTTTCTGACCTACCTGATGACCGCCGCTTCAATTTTGGGGTCGGTTGCAGTTTTGTTTTTTTCATTTCAATCTCCACACGAGCTGCCAGCAACGGTTGAGAAAAACCTTGCGGCCTATCTTGGAATGCTTCAGGAAAGATTAGAGTCTAATCCCACAAGGGCAGGATTAGAGGCAATCAAAAATGATTTAGGCTTGTTGGTTCGGACTGATCAAAATGCCGCGAGTGCTGATCAACTTGGGCTCCCGTCGTTCGCGGAGATTGAAGCCGATTCAGCGGTAAAGACTTCGTCTGTGGCGTTTGGGAGAGTTCGAAAATTCGTCTATGCTTTTATGCCTCAGGCAAAACTAAGAGCCGTTTGGTTTATTCCGCTGGAGCAGTTACCTAGGAGGCTCCGTGTTCCTTTTGCGACCGTAGCGGCGGTCTTGTTAACAATCCTCGCGATTAGCTTTATGACAATCAGAATGATTATGTCTCCGATTAAAGTTTTGTTAGAAGGCGTTGCTCAGCTATCAAAAGGAAATTTAAATTATCGTATCCATTCAGCGTATCGCAGTGAATTTCAAGTTATTGCACAAGCTTTCAATCGTATGGCGGATCAGCTTGAAAAACTCATCGCGACTAAAGAACGGCTTTTAAGAGATGTTAGCCATGAATTAAGAAGTCCTCTCACTCGGATTAATGTGGCCTCTGATCTATTGGAAAACCCTATCTTGAAGAATCAAATTAAATCGGATGTCAAAAAAATGGACCAAATGCTTTTTGATTTGTTGGAATCTTATCGTATTCGTGATGGGGCAACTAAATTAAAGCTGGCTCAGGTCAATCTGAGGGAGTTTTTTGAATCAATTGTTTCTGATTACAGATCGTCCACAATACCCATTTCATTTTCTATTGGGGAAAACATAGATCACTGGGTCTTTGATCCTTTTCAAATAGAGCGTGTCGTTCGAAATCTTATTGAAAATGCGATTAAGTATGCGAATGCCAGTGTAGAACCCATTAGGCTGGAGATTGAAAAGAGCGATGAGAGTTTGGTGTTGAAGGTCATTGATCAGGGGCAGGGAATCTCTCAAAATGAGTTGTCTTCTATCTTTGATCCGTTTTATAGATCTGATAGAGCACGATCGCATGAAGCTGGTGGGTTTGGCCTCGGGCTTTCGATTTGTAAAGCAATCGTCGAAGCTCACGGGGGCTCAATAGCAGCATTAAGCCAGCTGACCAAGGGGAGTGCTTTTACTATTTCTCTGCCAGAACTGAAATCTCCTTGATCTAAACCCCGCTTCAAAAATACAGTGATGATTAGATATAAGCGTTTTGAAAAGTGGGGTTTGATTATGAAATCAATTTTACGGCTGGTTTTGGTATTTAGTACTTCAATAGGATTTGCGGGTTATTCTGGCCTAGGGAGTGAATCAATTGATCCTGCAGTTGTGCAGTCGTATGCTCCAAAAACTTTACCAAAGGAAATCACAAACCCCATTCAGAGCTTGTTGGATTTGCGACCCCAAGGAGCTGGACTTTTCGATCCAAATACTAAATCAATGTTCTTTAATTGGCGAATTACTGGAAATGGGCAAGTTTGGAGAATTGATAAACCACAAGGCCTACCGGTACAAATGACGGGGGGAGCATTAGAAACAAGTTTGCTAGAGGTAGCTCCTAATGGCAAATTTGTAATTTTATCTCGTGACGCCGATGGTGAAGAGAATCCAGGTCTGTACATTCAGTCAACTAAAGGTGGGCCTGTAGAAGTCATTCAGCACAAAGCAAAAGTACAGACCCATTTTTCGTTTGTCTCGGACGACAGCGAACGAATCTATTATACTTCGAATGATGTAAAGCCAGACTCTTATGCAATATACTCATACGATCTGAAAGAAAAAAAAGCGACTTTGCTATTTAGCGATGATGGGGCTTGGGGAATCGCGGATTATCTTCCCACGGGGGAGTTATTATTGGTGCTGGTGAAAGGTGCTTTAGCGCGTGAATACTTTCTTTATGATCCGAAAACTAAAACAAAAACGGCGCTTCTGGGTCAGGATGAAAACGAAGAATACCTAATGTCTTTCTCATCCCAGAAAAATCAGTACTTTGTTTCAACTAATAAAATGAGCGACTTTAAAAAGTTATATCTTTGGAGTAAAGAAAAGGGATTTAAGGAAATACCAGTGCTTCCCGTTAACGACCCGCAATGGGATGTGGAATCATTTTCGGTCGATCACAGCAAAGAAAAAATCTATGTTTCCATTAACGAGAATGGTTATTCCAAGCTAAAAGTATTTTCTGCTCAGACCTTTAAACAGATTGCCTTCCCTAACTTTCCAGACGCTGATCATGTGGTGCTTCGAGGAGTATCTCCCGATGGAAGATATGTGAGTTTCTCGGTTTCAAGTTCAGATACACCACGCAAAACTTTCGTTTTTGATTGGAAAACAAAGTCTTTGCAGAATTGGATTTTTCCATCAACTCCAGAACTTGATCCACGGTCATTTCCTCGCGCTGAACTTGAATACTATTTGAGTCGTGATAGCGTTAAAATTCCGTTGTTTGTTCGTCGGCCAGAAGCCTGTAAAAACAAAGTATGTCCAGTGATTGTGGAGTTTCATGGTGGCCCTGAAGGGCAGGCAACGCCGGGGTTTAGCCCCTTCGCTCAAATGTTTCTTGATGCGGGTTTTGTGTTTGTTGAACCTAATGTTCGCGGGTCTGAGGGCTATGGAAAAGAGTGGATTAATTCTGATAATGGACCAAAACGCCTAAAGGTAATTACTGATTTAGAAGATTGTGCCACCTTTATTCGTAAGAATTGGAAGGTTAATGGAGTCTCTCCTAAAATTGGAGTGAGCGGTTATAGTTATGGTGGCTATTCAACCTTGGTGGCGATGAGCCGATTTGCTGGTGCCTATGATGCAGGTGTGGCTTTAGTGGGAATGAGTAATCTTGTTAGTTTTCTTGAAAACACAGCTCCCTATCGAAGAAAACTGAGGATCAGTGAATATGGAGATCCGAAAGTGGATTTAGAAGCACTCAAGGAACTTTCTCCAATCAATCATATCGATAAAATCAAAAGTCCACTTTTGATTGTTCAGGGAGTTAATGATCCAAGAGTTCCAGCGGGTGAAGCTTTGCAGATTCATCAGACCCTGCAGTCTAAAAAAATACCTTCGAGTCTGATTCTGTTTGCCGATGAAGGGCACGGTTCTCGTAAACGAAGCAATCAGGTATTAGAAATTGGACATACCATTCAATTCTTCAAACAGCATTTATTGAACTAGAGACCAAGGTTTTCTAACTTCTCACGGAGAGTGTCTCGCACCTTTTTAAAGGCGGCGAGCCGCTCTTCATCAGAACCTTCACCGGCGGCTGGATCCGGCAGAGGCCAATGCAAGTGCTTGGTTGAAATGGGCAAGGGTGGGCAGACTTCTTCAGCACAGAGGGTGATGATCAAATCAACCCTATTGGCAAATTCGGCTGGAAGTTGATTGAAAGCTTTAGAATAATGAGCATCAATATTAATTCCCAGATCCGCGAGTGCTTTTACAGCAAAGGGATTCACTTTTGTGGGCATCGAACCCGCACTTTTGATATGGTGAGTGGATCCAAAGATACTTTTAGCAAGACCTTCTGCCATTTGGCTACGAGCGGAGTTAGCCACACACATAAAAAGAATATTCATCCTCATCCTCCATAAAAGAACTATACGGAGATCAAATGAAGTCTGACTACCATTTATTTATTGCACAATGGTGCTATTTCAAAGTCATGTTGTTGCACAGACGGCTTTTTTAAAGAGCCAGCCTTAAGAAATGACTCCCTAGATTTCGCTAGCCTGGTACTAATTTGTTTAGGCTTGTACTGCAGAATCCGTTTTGAGAGTGCATCACAAAACTGAGCCTCCTGATAGGCGGTGGTGAACTGAGTTGGGTTCAAAAGACCATCATTGATTTCCAAATAGGTGTTATTATTGTCAAAAAAACGATGAGAAAGATCCTACAACTTTGTTTCATAAACATCATGTTTCCTTTGTCTCGGCGACTGGCGGTTCGCTTAAAAAATACTGACCTTTATGATACTGAATAAGACCACCGAGCTTCTTGTTAACGCGGCTGATGAGACGGTGCAGACGGTTGTCCAATAAATGAATCTGGGCAAAACCTGGCCAGAGTCTTTCGCTTAGGAGTTCCTTTGAGACTGGCGCCGAATAAATATTATTTAATAGCTTCGTTTCCATGGAGCCAACTTTAAAGGAAAACATTTTAGAGTTCACTTTGAGTTCGCCAACAGTGGCATTCCAAATAATTGCTTCTGAAGCATCGTTGAGGGAAGGCATTTCAGTTATTGGTTTCGGTTGCTCTCTTTCCCAAAGGTCAAATCTTGAGAGGAAGTGTGGGCAGGAGTTGACCTTTGCAGTTAGTGCCAAGGGAGTTCCGTTCAAACGATGCTTATAGAAGCTGTAGGGAAAAACCACTCGGGGATCCAGTGGTGTAAGCACCCGATCAATATAATCATGGGCCTCCTGCAATTCATTTTGTTCCAGTGAGATATCGACCATATTGAGTAAGGCTAACTGATAGTCAGACTGGGCGCCATGGAGTTCAAGGAGAGATACCGCTCTGATTCCATCAGTCTTTGCCGCATGAATTCGTCCGAGCTCTTTGTAGAGGCACGATTTTTGTCGGAGAATAAGGCCCAAAAGTTTATTATTTTCACCTTGTTGAACTGCAACTTCTAGTTCCCTCAATTCGGTGAATAACCAATGAGTGTCGATGTTTGGCTGATGGCTTTTACCAATCAAAAAGTTAAATCGAGCGATCCATTGGCGTTCGGTTTTTCCGCACGCATCAAAGGCTTGCGATGCGGTCAGAAAACTATTGGCTCCCTCTGCCATTTTGGCTTGATTGAAATAATAGAGACCCTTAACAAAACACACTTCTCCGATGAGAAAGGGATCTTTAATTGAAGCGATGTCGATGCCCTCAATGTGATCTGGTTTTAGTCCTCCCTTAAGAGCGATACGACTACTGAGAAGTATTGATAGAGTATGCCAAGTTCTCTCTTTTTCTGTGAGAGTGGGAAGTTCGATCCTTTTACGAACGTCACGTAATTTAAGGCTAGCCTGTTCATAGAATCCCTTTTCAATGAGAGTCAGAATCTCATGGTAGGTTTGATATTCTAATTGCGGCGCCTTTTGTATACTCATGTTTTAGCGTTTCCTTCTGGCGTTAGAGATCACACTCTCGGGTTTACTTCGCTAAAGTGGGCTTTTGCATTGTGATTAAATAATGTGATGGATATTTTTTGTAAGATCCCGATAAAGCATCAACAATAAACCCAGGCCAGAAAAGGATATTGACGACCGTTACGGCATTGAAACCGTCGCCAACGGCCATATTCAATTGGCGATACCCGGCTTTTTTACAGCTGATTTGAATGGCGCCGTTCCCTCGATCGACAGTGAGGATTCCGGGATTTCCCGGAAGAGTCCAGGTATTTCCATTGGGGTGAGCGACAATACAGCTGACTCCTTCAAGAGCATTGTCAGATCCCGACTCCACTATTTTTACATTGATGGTTTGGGTACTCCCGCTAAAAAGCGTGGCGCAGCCCGAAAGGGCAATCGATAGAGCTAGTGTTAGGACAAGGCTGAGTCTTGATGTTATTATCATGAAACATACTCCTTAAAACTGTTGTAAATCGGCAGTACTTTTCAAGTGCATCAGGTATGCCAAAGAAGCATATTGCCTAACAGTTTGACGGGGTGACGTAGAGGGGCAAGACCTAGGATATCTAATAAATAAAAGCTATGTGCTCGCCTACGCCACATCATTGATGCATAAGTCTGACCGAGAAACTCGAATGCAGTAAGTCCTGAGTGTTCAAGAATTCTTGATGAAGAATGATTAAAATCTTATTGCCGGGCAAAGCTTCGACCGCAGTTGCCAGCGGAGAGAAATTCACCGCAAGTGACATTGGTGGGCTTAGGAAAATCAAAGAGTGATTTTGTTTTTTTTCTGTTTGAAGTAACTACATATTTCGAAAGTCTTGTTTATCTTATTTTTTGGAGCCAGGGTCTTCACTTATTTTAAGTAAAAGGATTAGAATAACTAAATGGTGCGATCTAATAAACAGTTATACTGTGACATACTTCTGGTTACTGAGTCAGCTTTAACTGAAGAGAGACTCAATGATGCAGTCGTGGGCTTTGGGTATACGGTTTTGGTTGCTCGCGATGCAGAAGATGCAGAAACTCAATTCAGTGGAGCGCAGTTTGCCCTCGTGATATTAGATGTGACGTCTTCGAGTGATAACTTTATGCAAGTGGGAAGTCTTCAAGTCTTGCGGCGGGAATTTAGGGATGCAGGCATTTTGATTGTTTGTCCCGGAAAATACGACCTAAACATGTTAGAAGGGATAAAAAAATCAGGAGCTGATTCCATTATTCGGGATACTGAGTATTTTAAATGTTCGAAATTGGAATTTTTGATTGGAAACTTTGTTGGGGCAGAATTTACTTCAGTTAAGCCAAGTGATTTCTTAGTCGACACGACTATTGATTTTAGTGTTTATTACTTGATGACAAGAAACAGAAAATTTCTTCCCTTGATTCCTAAAAATATAAAGATTGATGCAGAGAGAATTGAAAAACTAACGAAGGCTGGCGATCTTTTTGTTCGTAATCGTGATCTCAGGCTGTATAATCAGTATCTATTGCTGCATCAGGGGATGTCGGTAGAAGGTCTCACTCGCCGCACTCGGGCTCAGTTCAG
Source organism: uncultured Pseudobdellovibrionaceae bacterium (assembly GCA_964648725.1). Classification (GTDB taxonomy): domain Bacteria; phylum Bdellovibrionota; class Bdellovibrionia; order Bdellovibrionales; family Bdellovibrionaceae; genus CAUJGP01. The sequence continues at coordinate 8,232 of CAZYOE010000183.1, forward strand.
GGCCTTCTCAATGTCTTATCGTAAATTGGTTATTCAAATAACCGAACAAATGACCTTTCCGCGCTATGATCGCGGTCGAGAACTTTTGGCGGAATGCAGAACCTTAGCATCCGATTTGCTTACTTCACTGATGTCCATAGACGATATCTTTTCGGTCATTGGATATCCACTTGATGGTGAGTTTCAATATATTTTGCGAGCACCCGAGAAAGCAGCAATGTCCGGCTATCTTTGTGTTCAATGCAATCGAGGGGATGCAGATAAAGCGATGATCGCAGCGTTTCTCCAAGATTTAGGTATTTTGGCCTTGCCATCAAAAATAGTACGCAAGGTAATGTCAGGGGATGACAAAGTGTTATCCCAAAGTGAATTTGCAGATTGGCAGTCGGTTCCTTTTAAGAGTGTCGAATATGTGCTTGAGCAGAAGTTGGGATTAGAGCCCGAAATCAAAGACATTATTTTGATGAGTCATTCCCAGTTCGATGGCAATGGCCATCCGCCTGTGCGACCAGAACGAATTCCCTTCGAGTCGCAGATTCTATTGTTTGTAAATTGGCTTGATCGATTAAGTCAGATAAAACTCAATACAGTTCACTTTAGCTCCGACGCTTCGTCAATGAGCATGACGGGAATC
>CAZYOE010000184.1:0-8800 GCA_964648725.1 uncultured Pseudobdellovibrionaceae bacterium
ACAAATAGTTGGTATTGGCACGTGACTACACCCCACTAATTGGTAGAGAGGCAGATGTTCTGAGAAATGAATTTTTCAGAAAATGGAATGCCGTTCTCTAGCTGTTAGCAAAAAAGAGCCTCGCCCTTTTTTTTAAAGAAATTTTCATTAAAACCCCATAATTTCACTTTTAAATAGAACCTATTGAGACCGTATCGGGAATTGCTGACGTTCAAGGACTCGAAGGCTGCAGGTCTGCTTTTTGCAGATTAGTTATCAGGTGATTTGGTAAGTTAGTTAGGATCTTACAATTGAACATTAGATGTGCGGTTCCTCCGGATTAAGTGTGGCTCTTTGAGACAGATAGGTTAAGTGAAGATAATGAAATTAAAAATGATCTTATACATATTTTGTTTAGTATCACCAATGAGCGCCTTTGGGAATAATGAGGAATTCTTGAAGACCATTTTAGCGGTCCCCGATCGCTTAATAGATTTGGGCATTTCTAAGATTGGTGACTTAGATTTGAAGGATTTCAAAGTCCGCCTTCAAAATACAAAGGTTGTCGAATGGGTCCAAGTCTACGACGAGAAGTTAAGATCCGCAGGAAAAGGTCCTTCAGGCGCGATCGGTGAATTTGCTGAATGTCAAGTGGCTGAAAACTCATTTCTCACATCGAACGAAGCAGCTCGGGTCAATATTTATGAGAAAAAGTTTACTGAAAATATAAGAAGACCCACTTTACTGGGGTTAGAAGATCGAACAGACATTTTTGCAGAGTTAAAACAGTATGTTTTTTTAAAATCTGACGTCAAGATGAAAAGGTCCATTTTGCTAGCAGCACTTGGTTTGCATGAAGGGTTATGTGCCATTTATGGCAAATCGGTGGACGATCGCTATCAAATATCGGCGTCCCTCATTTTTCTGGCGAGTCAAATAAAAATCTATCAAGTGCTATTCTTGGACTCTAATGATAGCTGGGGATTTCAGGCCCCGTTTCGTAATCTAAAACCCCGTGAATTTGCAAAACCGGTAAAGCCCAAGGCCAGCCACCGCATGCCTGCGGGAGATGGCGGTACGACGACCTCTGGCGGTGGCGGTGGAGATCCCTGGGGGGTGTTAATAAAAGCCGAGGTATTTCGAAATATTTTTGTGATATCAAGGATGTGCAATAAGGGTCAGTTTGACGATGCGAAAATGTGTGCTGATTTGATTGGCCACGAGCCTGAAATCTGGAAAGGGGTTCGCAACCTTATCGTTAATGTTAACACGTTAAAGTTTGATTCTGGGCTAAATGATGGAACTCCAGTCGACTCTAGTGCTAACTCCCAAATACAGGTTCGCCCCTACTACGAAAGTTGGTGGCATCAGATGTTTTCAATGGGAAGACCTACGGTTGAGCTGACAATATTCAGTCAGGGACTCCAATCTCTTCAAGAGGATTATTTTTTCTTTACAGTCATTGTTAGAGAATTACTAGCTCATTTCTAAGTTCAGTAACCCACGATAATCACGCCAAATATCATCCGTATGGTAAGTAAGTTGTTACCAATCGGCCCTTATTTTGATTTCGCTACATCACCTACTATGCTACTTATTTCGGCGGACCATAATTCAATGAAAAATAAAACTAAACAAGGGTTATTGACAAATAATCGCCGTTAATAACCAAAGGAGTAAGATATGAGATTATTGACTGCACTATCACTATTAACAATGACTTCGATTGCAATTGCTGATTCGTTTAAGCTTCAATGCAGTGATGTTTCTATGACCATTCAAATTGGGGTCACTTTAGATGAGACTTATCAGTCGACAGGTCAGCCAGCTTTAGAAAGGATTGTCTTGCTGGCTTCCAACAGTAAGTCTAAAAAAATAAGTTTTCTACCTGAGGGTGATTTTGCCAGGAGGATTGAACAAAATGCCATAATTATTCCGTTTATCTCAGAAGAATCCTCCGAACCAAGTGGTTATACAGACCTATTGGCGGTCGCAAGATACGATTCTAATTCAAACCGTTTTGTCGGCGCTATTTCTCAAGTAGGACGAATTTTTCCATTGAGCTGTGCAGCTATTACAGAATAAGATTGGCTTCTCGAAGCTTGTTAACCATGGAGGTTGGTTTTACGACTAAGAATTGGGGCGAAAGAACAATTCTGTAACAAGGCAGAGTCTTGAAATTTCCCTATTCAATTTCTGCGACTGACCATTCGGAATTTATCTTAACTTGAGCTTACCTTTGATGATACAATCTAACTACCCTATCAAGGTGTTATTGGGAATGTCTGTGATGCAGATTATGGAACTCAGATGGGGAAAATCGGTGCGGCCATCGTTAAACAAGTTGAATACTTTATGGTTCATTGTGAAAATCCAGAAAACTTCGAAGTTATTTTTGATCCAACTTCTGCAACAACGGGTTATCACATCGAGGGTCTCCGAGTTGTATTTGACTGCGATTTAGATCCAAGCAGCAAAGTTAGATTTCGTTATCAGTGTCCAATTATAGAATAATTAAAGTAAATCTATTGAGGATGTTTGGCATAAGGCAATTGCGATAGTTCGCCATTGGTCTAGAATGCTGAAGCCGTTAGTGGCAAGATTCGATGTAAGTATCAAAAGTTGAGTCGTTGCGTTTACCTCTTGAGAACGCTGTCGGTACATATAACTCATTAGCTTGTTGATATTTAATGCTTCAGGAGCTTTGGTGGTGTCGACTCCCGCTTTTCCACTTACATTTACGAGGGCTTTGTCGACCGCCAAAACCTTTTCACACGCTTGAATCATATAGCCTTTACGAATGGCGCTGGCCGATGGATTCACTTGGGCATTCTGGCTGATATTCAGTCGCCCTCTGCAAGTTCCACTTCCTGCGCAGGGATCAGCAACGCATCCTGGGTCATTGCGGGTGCAGTTTCCGCCGAAACCTTCGGGATGATTTGTAATGAGACTATCAATGAGGGTCTGAATTTGAGTGTCATTGGCATCAGGATTTGAACTCGCTACAAACATTTCTTTAAACTGCGATGCCAGTTGGAAACGGTTGCCAATATTGATCTGAATGATCACACCAGCATTTGGGTCACCCTTAGTTAAGGCCTGCCCTCCATTTAAAGCCATTGCAATTAAACTTATTTCCTCGCTGGTTAAGCTGGAAAGGGAAGACATTGAACTAATAGTTTGAATGGCGTTGCTGATGTCATTGGCCGTTTTTCCTAACTTCACAGAATTGCTCAAAGGACTATGGCAAATGGCACAGTTTGTGGCGTAGAGTTTTGCCCCTGTATCCAAAACTCCTATTGTTTCAGGAGGTGAAGGAATGGTAGTGGTCGGTGGAATGGTAGTGGTCGGTGAACTGGTGGAGTTAGGTTCTCCTTCAACATTGAGTTTATTAGTGCAAGAGGCGATGAAAGCAGCAATAAGAGTGAATCCGAGGAGTTGAATATAAACAGAAAATATTTTGTTCATACCTGCCTCGCCTTTTCAATGGCTGAGGTGTAGTTGCCATTGCTATCACTTAAAAGAAGGGAAGTAGCAGAAGTGACGGGAGACGGTACCCGCAAAAGATACGCTAAGGTCGACGACCAATCACTCAGATTGAGGGCCCGGCCTAATTCATTAACGGGAGCGCCGTTACCCCAGGTCCCACTATCAACGGAATCTTGGCTTTTATCATTATAGATATTTCCAAGAACGATTGGGCCTTTCAGTACTCCCGAGTAAATGCAACAGCTGGAACCCAAATAGCCATGATCTGATCCTGTGGCATCAGTTCTTGCAGATCGTCCAAACTCTCCTCCCATGACTATAACAGTTTCAGAAAAAAGTGACTTAGCTTTCAATTGATCAATCAGCTCTAGCAAGCAGGCCGCGTAAGCTAAATTCATATACGAATTCAGCATTAAGGATATAGGGCCACTGGTAGTGTGCTCGTCGGTACCTAAGGAGGCAGTGCCGCCATTAATACTTAGACCGTAGATCGAACCAGGACCAATTGAAATGGAATCACTTAAATTGTTTAAGAGTACGTACTCAGCAACGGCAAAATGTTCGGCGAGTTGATCGATGTTACTCGAGGTTGTTACCATGGTTCGCAAGTCGCCGTTAGTTACGATCGTTCCATTGAGCTGAAAGGCTGTGGTTCCATCGGGAGCGAGAGGCTGGTCGTTGATGCCAGGTAGAGATTGAGTTGTATCCAGACTTCGTTTCACCAGGTCTTTGTACTTATTAAACAGTCCGTTCCAAATTGTTGTTAAATTTCCAAATCCCGTGCTCAATAAATCGCTAGCGGCTTTGTTGGCATTAGTCAGAATACTCGAATTTGCATTGGTAGATATAGCTGACTGATTCAGGGCTGCGATTGCTGCATCCAATGCCGAACTGGCGAGCTGACGTTTTGTTTCAAAACCCGCTGAATTACTGCGAATGAAGGGCGTGAGCAGAGTCGATATCATATTGCCGCCATTTGGAACAGTTACTGCGGACTTTGCGGTGAGAGATTTGAATTGGTATTCTGAAAGGGATAAATTAATTGCAGGGATGGGAGCACTCGACGCATCGGCAGAGAGAGCGGTCATACTATGAGCTGCTCCGAGCGGAACAAATTGTAAGGATTGAGCTGCGCCATGATCCGGAATTTTTACCTGAATGCCACGCAAGTGGAGGAGGTTATCCAAAAGGGGATCCATGGGGCGAGTGCCCCCCGCTGCAGATGGTATACTGACCTGCCAAAGAGGAGGGAGAAGTAACCCTTTCTTGAGTTGTGTCGAATAGGTTACATTTACTTTGCTGCCAGATTTCACATAAGTGGTCCCAAGCTGCGGATTCGCAACAAATCCTGCCGATGAATAGGGAGTGAGAAATAAGTCGAACGTCCAGCGAGGAGGAGCTCCCTGTTGAAGAATGTGTAAAAATTTTCTTGGCGTCAGACCCACCGATTGTGCAAGTGCTTTTTGGTGTGCGCCGGCAATGATGGCTTCTGCCATAACCGCTAAAGGTGAACGGGCAAATTGTAGAGCGGTAGCTCCACCTAAGGCGTTCAAAAAATGACGTCGGGAAATAGTTTTTTTAGGGTCCACTGACTGCTCCCGTTGCTCCGAAATCCACTTTTCGGTAATTGGCGAGTTTGAGAATGTCTTTAATTAACTGTGGCAAGCTCTGTGAAGTGCGTAAGGACTTGCCCAAGACAATTACATTGTTGCGATGAATTTGAGCATTGGCGCCAAGGGTGATTCCTGCGGCAGGATCACTGATATCTCCGGTGTTAACATCAATACCTAAAAAATAGCTATAATAACGACGAGCTAAACAAATATAGTAGTCGTCAGTTTGTGCAATCTTAGCTCCAAGATCAGTAATCCCTGTGAGCGGCTTGTCGACCAATTCACCATTATAATTTCGAAAGTAGAGGTTTCCATTTTGTGGTCGACGGTAATAGTCGGCATCGGGTTGGGAAGGCCATGCAGACTCACTGGGTTTGGTGACGGTGTGAAAGACCGCAAAGTTTCCTCCACGATTCACCACGCCATTGGCGGTGGGATCACCTTTGCCGATGTAAAGAATATTGAGGCCGCGAATCACCGACGATACACGATCGTGGGAAACGTGGCATTTCGCGCAGGCTGCAGTCGTCCTGAAAGCGGCAGAGCTGCTGGTATCGACAAAAGCCATCGCATCAGACTCTCTGACTACAGGAAGATCCCGACAAAGAGTATCATGATAGACTGCTTTGCCCCAGCGTCGATGCATCAGCACCACTCCATCAGTCTTATATTGAGTATAGGAACTAATGGTTGCGAGATTTAGACTTAGATATGGTTGGGTTCCGAGAAATCCCGCACCTTGAGTTGCATACAGATCGATGCTTCCAGCGGGTCGATAGGGGTCATCTATCGGATTTGCCGGAAAGCTCAATGCTTTGCTGGCTGCCGCTTGAATTCCGGTAAGAGTGCCTGTTGCGGCAAAGCTAAATGTTGTCTGAAAAATAAAATCACTGAGTGGGTGGGAAGATTCAGGGCCAGCAGTGGGATTCATCGTTGATCGGACTGCAATGAGAAAGTCACTAGAGGTCACTGGGTCTGAAGCATTTACGTTGTTACCAAAGAGTGCTCTAGTGTAATAAAGGGCGGGTGAGCTTGAATCATAAAGATCTTTCATATCATCAGAATGGCCAGGCCAGCTGATGACAGGAAAATCTTTGGAGTAGAACCAGGAATAGTGCAGTCGGTGAAAAGTGGCAAGCACACTTTGCGCCCTAGAATCATTCGGGCTATTAAGAGTCATGGTAGCCGAACCAGTTAGTTTCGCTGAATCAAGAATTTGGCTACATGCATTGACCGCAGAAAGAGTGCCAGTGCTGACTTGGATAAATAGAGGATCTGTGTTCGAGATTTGCTGACTTGTGAGCTGAAGGTAACAGCGCTGCAATAGCGCCACTTCAGGGAGGTTCTGTGCTTCTGCAATGTTCGGTACAAGGATGGAAAAAATCATACAGAGATTGCATAGCAGTTTGGTCAAAAACTCGTGTTCACTAATCGGTTCCAAGTCGACCTCTCGAATTCAAAATCAATGGGATTGCAATTTTGATTATATCGAATAAATTTCCAAAGGTAAAAGTTCACCGTAATTAGTCCACTTTTGAGACTGAGCAACTTTTATTTCTCAATTCAGGATTCACGTTTCAAGCTGAGCAAAAATGACTCTTAAAATTGATCAACACAAATTAAGCGACTCAAAAAGAGATTGAATTTCTCTCTCTGGATCGGTTGATGGCCCCTTTTTTAGAACTTTCTAACCGATCTTTTACAACTATGAATTTAGCTTTTATATGGGCTTGGGTTCAGTTTGTGCCATTATTGTCTTTGGTATTTTGGCAAGGGATTTGCTCCTTACCAGGGGTATGCATTTAAAACGAGTCAACTCAAGTTTATCAATTCAAATTCGCAAATCAGCTAGGCAGCTGTCTGTCTTTTTTTGCTACCTCTTTTATACAATGAACTTTTTAATGACCCCAAGTGCCCTTGCAGTCACAGTTGGCGATTGTATCGCCGAGTTGACTCAAGGCCTACCGGAAAACACTGAACCCTACTCGGTGCGACCAGATATTCTCTCCGAAGCAATTGAGCCTAAAGCCTTAGATCCAAAATTAAAAATTGCTCCAACTTACTTCGCTTTTCGTGAGAGGTCGCTTATCTTTCTCGCAGAAATCTTCGCTTTTTACCCTAATGAGAGGAAAATCTTTTTAGCGCGGGATCAGGAATATTTTTTCGATATCGCCCAGCTTTTAACGTATAACACTGCACGGGCCAAACAAATAATGATGCTCAATATTTCAGATAACACGAAGTACAATCCAAACGTAAAAGCTTATTATGAGCAAAATGAGGTTGACTCGAATTTAATTGAGAGTGAAGGAATTGTATTCGTGGATACAGGCTATCGAGCTAGTATCCGGCATAGCGCCACAACGATTTTTTCTGATGCTGATCCGAGAAGAATTTTGGCTCATAATATTATAACAAAAAAACAAATGGGGAGTGCTCGCCGTGCAGCTGCTATGTCTTTGGCTTATTTGAGTCTAGCGAATAGTACCGAAGTCGACTACCAGCTCATTGATACCTTAGATGGGGTCAGTGAACTAGAGGATTTACCTCATTATACGGAGAAATCTCATTTATTGGTTAATCTTGATGGTCAAATACTTCCCCTATCCAATAAGCCTTATTCTACTAATGACCGGCAGCTCGCTCTCGCTATTATGCAGGATTTGAAGCTTGAGTTTACAAAGCCGCAAAAGGTGCTTAAATTTTGGAACTTAGTCGAGGACATAACTCACCTCATTCAACAGGATGAGCAAAGCACTAACTCGTCACTGAAGTTGGGTCCGTTGGCGAAATATATTTTGATGGATTTTTCAGAAGTCCAGAGAATGCGTGCGACCGGCTTCGCTGACGTTGAACCTTGATAGTGCAAAAACGCTCGATGAATGGCTTTATCCAAATAAGGATCTTCTTGATCCAGAAGATCCTTTGCTTGGTAATTGTTACCATCCTTGGCCCGAGGCAATCTGGGAAAACAACTTTGGCGACTTCATGCTTAAATAACTTTGGGTATTGCAATCTTGAATCTCCGGAAAATAGGGAACATGCCGCTTTTGATCCGAATTCATTTCTAGCGCAATTCAAAAAACCAGTGATACTCGATGAAATACAACGAGTCCCGGAACTGCTCAGTTATATTCAAGTTATCGTTGATAAAAATAAGACAAATGGGCAGTTTGTTTTAACAGGTTCCCATCAATTGCAATTGAGAGAATCTATAACCCAATCCTTAGCTGGTCGGACAGCTATTTTGCAGTTGCTTCCATTTTCAATTGCAGAATTGAACCGAGCAAATCAAAGTCTATCGAGTTTTGAGGAGTATGCGATATAGGGATTTCTACCAAGAATCTACGATCAACAACAGCGACCTCACCAAGCTTACTCTAACTACTATCAAACCTCTGTTGAAAGAGATGTCAGACAATTAATTAATCTTAAAGACGCAAGTTTGTTTGAGAAATTTATGAAGCTGTTGGCTGGCCGCATCGGGCAGCTCATTGATTATAATTCATTAGGCAACGACGTCGGCGTCGACTCCAAAACAATAAAAAATTGGCTCTCAATCTTAGAGGCCTCCTTTATCATTTTTAAGCTGTCTCCTTATTTCGAAAATTTTGGAAAAAGGCTCATCAAAGCTCCCAAGTATTATTTTGTAGATATTGGCCTCCTGATCTTATCTAAGAAAAACGGACTCGTGTTTAAGCACATTTAGCAAAACTTTC
>CAZYOE010000185.1:0-6075 GCA_964648725.1 uncultured Pseudobdellovibrionaceae bacterium
GCACATTTGAAATTGAAAGCAGTGAAGGGCTTGGAACTACAATAACAATATCCTTACCTGCGGCGGCGGCTCCTGATTGGTTTGTTCAAGAGCTAAAAATTTATCAATCACAGTCTGTTGTTGTAACGGATGATGACAACTCCGTTTTAGAGGTTTGGCGGCAAAGGTTGAGTGATCTCATTACCACCTCAAGCATTGAATTGATCACTTGCTCCACAGGCAGTTGTTTGTCTGACTGGATTGCCAAGAATCCTGAAAAAGTTAAAACTACAACATTTCTGATGGACTTTGAATTACTTGGACAGCAAAAGAATGGCTTAGACCTCATCGAAGATCTGAAGATTGCGGATCGATCAATACTGGTCACCAGTCGATATGAAGAGAGCCCTATTAAGGAACGATGTAAGAAATTAGGTGTGAGGTTAATTCCCAAAGGTATGGCTCCTCTTGTACCAATCACTGTTCATGAAGCACCAAAAAAAATTGATGGCGTGCTAATTGACAATGACCCTTTGGTCGCCATGGTATGGAATTTTGGCGCGAAAGATAAAAATAAAAACATTTTGTGTTTTGAAACTGAGGAAGCTTTCAGCGAAGTTGCTACAAGTATTGATCCTCAAAGTCCGGTTTATATTGATGTAGACCTCGGGAATGGCATTCGGGGACAAGATGTGGCCCAGAGAGTTTATGCAAGTGGCTTTAAAAATATTCACCTGACTACAGGTTATGAATCTGAAAGTATTCAAAAACCTGAATTCATATTCTCAGTTGTTGGAAAGGAATTTCCACTTTAGAAAACTTTGTTATTTATTGGGGGCATAGAGTTTTCTAATTTAAACTTTACAGAAGTGTTTGAACATGGTACCCAACGAATTCTTCGTTGGGTTTGATCTGCAACTTATCATAGTGTTGAGGCACAATCGTTTTCATACCACACCACTTTTGTATAAATTGACTTCATATCAAAATCGTTTGTTTAAATTTATCTTCTAATCACCGATATAGACGCTCACGGTGCCACCTGACTGCCCATAAGCATCGGTTCCATTTGTGTACATTCCCACTGTAATAAAGAACATAATCTCAACATTGTCGCTGAGATCTTTTGAAGCTATTTTATAACGGCTGATAGTAAATCCTGTCTGTCCAGAAAAGTTTGCCATAACCTCTTTAGGAACAATAATATCGCCTTCTATTGCATCAGCTGCTTTGCAATAGAATGTTCGTGACCCATTACTAATTTTAAGTACTAAAAAATCTCCCAAATGAGGTGACATATATGCCCTAATATTGTCATCAGTTAGAGCGGCATCAATAAGGGGTTGGGCATCTATTGCGGGTTGATAACCAAAAATAAAATCAGAGGAACGTGAAGCTGAAGTAATGTTTCTAGTAACTTGTTTTGCGCCCAGGCTAAAAAGTGTAGGGAACGTCAAGTAACCCTCATTGATAGAATAGCTAGCGGTCTCTGAAAATGCATATGGGCTGGTGCTTATTCGAGAGATAACTTTTGCAGAGCAAGCTTTGCCCGGAGACTTTACATTTACAACTTGGAATGTTCGTTTTTCGAAGAATGGAAATGTTGCTGAAAAATATGTTGCAGGGTTGCTTTTTCCTGGCATAGTCCACGTTGAGCTAGGAAGTCCTTGGGTTGTCTCACCCGAAAACATTCGGCCTTCCAGATTGCAATCATCATCAGGAGTTACACTATCAACCAATGTTAAATCACCAGATGGAAGATTCTCAAAACATCCATCCGCAAGATCTTTAAGTTGAATCCAGGGCCAATCTTTAGCTTTTTTGAACAATGCAAAGGAACTCATAGTGGGTAACAACTCTGCTTTACCTGAACAAACTATTCCTTCGGCGCCTAGTGAACACCTGTAGAAAGTTGCAACAGTATTATTGATTCGCATTAGGTATGTTAACTTTGGCAATGGCGTGACAGATGGTGTTTGTGATGAATTGCTCTCTCCAGATTGTTTGGTACAGCTGAGTTGTAAAATAAAAATTAAGAAGACAAGAACTCTTATTACCTCCATAGTTTTGAAATAGAATTTTTGTTTTATCATTTCCATTCCTTCTTTTTTATGAAGCCTTTTCATTTTCGTATTCGACAGCTTCTCTTGCTCTACCTCCAACTCTATTGTAGGCAGTACCAGGCATTAAACATAAAACCAATCCAACTAAAGGATTAGTGAACGGAAAGAAAAAAAGAATGCAGGTAATTATCGTAAAGACCACTGAGTTTTGTGTAGTGCCCATAATGTCTTTAACTCTTCTATGGATTAAACCAATTGAAGATACAATGGCATAAATTATTGCCGCAATTCCAATAAGTATTAGAGGCATTCCTAGAAGCCACCATATTAAACGACCTTCGTATTCCATTTTTGATCCAGCAGCCGCTGTGATTAATCCAGCAATAGCTATTGAATATCCGATGAAAATATTTTTTTTACAGTACTCCCATCTACCAATAGCACCAATAAAACCATAGAAATCTGTATTTATTTTTAATAGCAGTTTAGGCTCGCCAATAGTTGATTGTTTATGTTGTGGGGTCTTTAGTTGAAGTGGTGGTGGCACAGTCCTATTGTTTTTAGCCATTGTTATATCTGAATCTTTATACTGTACCCACTCAGTCATACCTTCACACCATATTGGTGTGGTTAACGCCAGTTCCCCGATTGTAAATTTATTCCTCAGTTCATCTTCAGAAAATGGACCGTGATTTTTACTATCAATATTGATGTACCATTTTTTAATTATCATTTGATTTTCTCCCCTGAGTTCTCATTTGAGAAAACAAGAAATTCGACGCCTACTTGTTAGTCTTCCGGCAGTTTTTTTACTTTTATGTCCACTAAAAAACGTCCACTGAATATTTCACCCTTCATGAAATTTTCAATGGAAAATGGGGTTGTGACATCACTACCGTTTGAAATATCACCAAACATAAGAGTTTCACTTGAGCATTTTAGATAGGCACAAAGCTTTCTTAAATTTTGATGACCAGCAGAACCACTCGGTAGCTGCCCCAAACTCCATGACGCCAGTGAGGACTGAGGGATTCCAGCTTCCGCTGCGATTTTCCTAAGACTCGATTTTTTACTGATCGTCTTCAGGTTTTTTGCTAGGGTTATGCCTTTGTCGTTGTTGTTTTTTGCCATAGTTTAAATTATTTTGTGTCCTTGCTTTGACGTGTAGTCTATTTCTTGAAGTAAGCTCAAAATAACTCTGATCAAGTTTAAAATGAGCGTAATCAGAGTTATAAAACATAACTTTAATCCAGCAGTGTCATGCACTCCTGACAGTGGTTGCACTCGATCACCCAGTTTAGCGTGGATGAAGTTTCACCTCTAGAATAAAACTCATTTTTGTTCCCGCAGTGGGGGCAATGAACTGTAGATGTTGGCATTATAAATCTGCCCCAAGTTCTTTTATTGTTAATGAGGTTTCGAATAACATAGTCCGCATAAGAAAGTTGTTCTACTACTTCATGGTTTTCAGATGAGTCATCGACATTAGCTAATGCAAACGAAAAAGCTTCTGCCCAAGCTTCCTCTGGATGACTTTTCCCGTAGAATGTAATTGATGGTCTGGTAATGAAGGTCGTGTCGGAAAAATAGTTCATCAATACACATTCCTGATACGGATTTTGTGGTAAACCCTTAAAAATTCTTTTAAATGAAGCTTTATCAAAATTGGTCCAAGTTGTATCAATTACTGCATGTCCGATTTCATGAAATAGTAGTCTATCTTTCCAAGTAGTACCTATGCCTCTTTGCTTTCCTATCTTTATACAAAACGTGTTTGGGTCATACTCTGATATTTTATTCGTAGACTTTATAATGAGCTTTTGATTGCGCATATCCTCGATTGCTCGCACACATTTTAGTGCCAATGGATTTATTGCCATATTATAATTCCCCCAATTTTTGTAATGTCAGTTGCTCGATTGATCTATTTTTCGTTGATTTTATTTGTAAACTTTAACTGTTTTCAGTTTGAGCAATGAAGATTTCAGTTAAACTGAAATTGTTTTCAAAAAAAAGAAGACCATCATTCGATGATCTTCTTGATTTGATTTGTTGATGTGTAGATCTTTTGAGTCTCAGAAAGAATCTGTTTTGCCATTTCAGATTGTTCACCTGTGATTAGATATTTAACGCTTTTGCCTAGAGCTACAGAGAGCTTTGGGATTAACTCTTGTAGTCCTCTAGGTGTGCTATTTAAGATTTCTAAATCACGGAGTGATCCTTCTGAAATGCCGAGTTGTGTGCTTAGCTGACTTCTTGTGAGTTTTAATTCATGTCGTGCCAGCTCTACTCGTCTTCCAAAGTTCATGACCTATCCAACTTTAGATTTGAGTTCTACCACATTTCCAAAGTCTGCTAGATTTGGTTGACGATTCATAATTTTGGAAAATGCGAAGGCTCCGCCAGCTGCGGCAAATCCACCAATAAATGCCGAAGTTGCAGTTAAGCAGGTTTGCATTGCAATATCACCCCAATTAATTTTTCTATCTTGAGAGTCATTCTCACTGACAGCCTCGTACTCCTGATAATTGTCTTCTGTTTTCATATACGTTCTCCTATAAGTTTTTGAGCGGTTAATTCCACTCATATGTCTTATACCAAAATTAAAATGGTTTTTTCCGCATCGGTCAGTATTTGGATTCAGCTTGGATAATTAGACTTTTGTCACTGAGTGGATAAGTAGCACTACCTTAATAGTGGTTCTTTAGATAAAATAGGAAATAAAGCTTTAAGGGGGAATTCATGGCTCTTCCTCAAATTCAAAGGGCAGATTCCAAAAATGAAATTGAGAAGTTTACGGAATATCTTGAAACTGCATTTGTTGATCAGGGCATTCTGAATGATCTAATGCATTTAAAAAAGAGCGGAAGGTCCTCCGCTGGATCGCATAGTATTGAAGAATTGTTTACGCGGGAATATCTTTGTCCAGCGATCAGCAAGTATTTCACAGATAAGATAGATTCCAAACTCGCACTGTCTAATATTGAGATTGAAAAGGGGCTTGGGACTGAAGGATTTCAAAAGTGCCCTGGCTTTAGTTTTACTCCAGCGCGAAGACAAGCGCATTTTTTTACAAAAAATGACGTGATCAAATCAAAGCCCCCACTGGCATGGTTTAAATCATCAGAAAAGAACTTATCAAAATTTCAAGCTTGTCCTGATTTTGCAATCAGAGAACCTTTACCTTTCAACGCAATTGGTGAAGTAAAGTTTTTCAATAATCGTTTGATAACTTCAGCAATCGATGAACTCTATAATGCCACACGACAGGCAGTATTTTATTTAGGTGCCTTTCGAGGCGAATATGATAATGCAATTTTGGTTTTTGTTGATGCTACACCAGCACGGACCTTTAAAGAGGCTCTTAAAGAACTTAGACCAGAACTTCTTGAGCGTTATGGTTGCGAGACTGGCGTCTATCTCTGTGTTATTGGGTTAACTAGCATGGAGCCATCAAAATGATGATAACTTTTCAAAAAAATTCTGAAAGGAAATAAGTGGTTTTGTAATGCTGATGTATGGGGTGGCTAGGTACCTTTTAAACCGCAGATTCTCGTAGACTTCCCAATTCTGGGTATGACAGAATACGACAATGCGTAGGGAACTCGCCTTGGCGACCCTCTAGTTATTTTATTGTCGCACGGCCCCGTGCAGCACCGTGGCTTACGGATTGGATTCCCTATTTGTCCAGATGGCAGGGCGTGATGACCGTTGATGAGCGGGTTGTAGAAACAAAAGCTGGTTTTTGATTCGCGTTTGGTGCCCGTGTTGAGGGTGCTGGGAAAGAGGGGCAGTGATCATATACGCTGACGATACAACCTTCGCGAAAGACAGGGATAATGGCGACGCGTTCATTGGCGTCGGCTGCCTATTAATTGAAGATGACAATACAAAAAAAATTGTTGAAGAAGCAATGTTTGGCTTGAGAAATGACCCTGATATTCACAAACCCAAGAATAAAGCTCAAGACGAGCGGACCCTTAAAGATGGGTATTTTCATGCAGCCGACGATAGTCCTAACGCGCATTCGCAT
>CAZYOE010000185.1:6085-8738 GCA_964648725.1 uncultured Pseudobdellovibrionaceae bacterium
CCGTTTCGTCGATTTTCTGCGCCAACGCGAGAACCGGATCGGCGCCCTCCCCGTCGAACGGGCGGAAATGGCCTGGAAAGAATGTCTTCAGTATATTGCTATTTTGATCAGTCAATCGAAGGATCCAGTGAGACTGGTTATTGAACAAGGAACTTCCGTTTATCACGACTTTATCTATGATGTCTTTAGAGAAACCTTCAACATGCTCAATATGGGATCGTATGACCACTACGCTATTCCTAAATATTTGCCGAAGGTGGAGATGGGAATCGCAGACAAACGTTCGACGGGAGTTCAGATCGTAGACTTCCTCATTTGGGCAAAGAATAGAACTCATTTTTCTAAGCCAGACAAAACTTGGGAGAGCAGACTGGTTTTTACCTCCAAATCTGCAACCGGGCCGTTTTTAGATCAGATGCATCAGGGTACAATCGTGTTTAAATGTGGAGTTCGACAAAATAATCTCCATGTATATCCGCAAGCGGCGCTCCCTCTGCCAGATTTTCAGGGGGCGCAACAAGCAATTGATCTATTTGCGAACGTCATTAATGAAGTATTGATCTTCCTTTTTGAAGACTCCGACCCAAAAATGTCTCATATCAGTCATAATTTTTCGACGCTTGTAGGCTTGCTAAGGAAAAATAGAAAGACGATTGGCTTCAGTGAAATCAAGGCAATTGCGTTTTGTTATCTTTGGATTTTTGATATGAAACCCCTATATCGACATCTTCAGCAAACAGATGCTGTGCAATTCCAAAAATTCATTTTGACTAAGCGACTTGTGGCCCTCGTGTTGCGAACTGAACTAGTTGACGGAGCGATATTCCGCCAGAAAATCATGGAAGAATTCGCAGACCTGACTACCAATCCTGCGATTAAGATTCCCAAGTCAATGTAGAATGTAACCCCGAAAGTAGGATCGAATGTTGATCTACCCGTTTTTTGAAAGAAGAAACCCATGTGCACACATAACCATAGGTCCGGGCAAAAGTAGTATGTCTCTATATGAGCAGTAGTAGCCGCCTGGGATCACGATTTTTTTTTGCACATTCAAAGCACGGGTATCTCACAGATCCAGATACCCCTTTATGATATCTGGATTCTTGACTCTTTGTTTTGAGATAACGATGTAATAGACATCGGTTTCAGATATCAGACCACATCACCATCTGAATGAGTTTTTAGATTCTATTTTTGCGAGAGGTTCTGCTTAAACAAGTCCCATATAGCATGCAATTATTCCATCAAAAAATCCTTCAAAAAAACGATCTGGATCTTCACTCTCTCTTCTATAATTGCGAAATAAATCATTTATTTCGTCATATCCATTGAGGAAGTTAATCCAGGGTTTTTCAAAAATTTTCGTTCGTGATTCCCGCTCATAATCATCTTTGGTTCTCTTAATAAACCTTATTGCCTTATATGAAATTGATTTTGATAATACTAGTTCACGACCAGCATCTTTACCTTTGTCATATTCATCACGTTCAAATTCAAATATTTCATTTTTATAATACTCGTAATGTTCCTCATTATGAGAATTTTTCAAAATTTTCTCATTTAAATTTAAAGTTTTCACAAACTCAACATTTTTTGCCGAAGCTACATTCCACGAATTATATCCAGATACTTTCGCAAGTGCTTCATAGATATGGCCTAGCTTAATATCATAACCCATTCCCTTTAATTCCTGCTGTAGGTTTTTTACTATTTGCTTATTCTCAACTGACATGGTCATCTCCTTATACATAGAGGTAGCCAACTAAATTTGAATTGACCACTTTATTCAGTGCTACCCATATTTATAAGTGTATAAAATAGAGTTAGAAGCTTTTACGAGAGTTAAAACTCTTGTGGTTCCGCTGGAAGCTTTAGACCTGGGGTGGAATGTAGCAGCCTTAATAAGTAATGTCAATTTGTACTAAGCTCCGACATTATTGTCTTTTGTTTTCAACTCAGGCCTGATAAAAGTAGTGGTTTGAAGTACCCAAGTTTTCGTTAGATAACACATTAGTTGATTTTGGCTTATAATGAAAGATTTTCGGCTACTTGGATATGTGTACTCTGATTATAAGCGATGTGCTCGCAAAGAGTTTAATTTCTTACCAGTAATTGATAATGATGGGAGATAAAAGTGCATCATGCAAGAATCAAAATCCAACTCACAGTTGCAAATTCTAACCGAAAAATATGAGCAAAATATTCCACTAAGGGGATTGGTACAACTAATCCCATATGTTGGTGGCGCTATAGATCTCGTACTTTCAGATCGAGGGCAAAAATTTAGGCAACAGAGATTAGATGGTTATTTAGAAGCCCTCAGCTCATGTGTTGACAATATTCAAGGTAAATTTATTGGCATGCTGAATGAAGCGCCAGAGGAGGTATTTGACCTCCTACGTTCCCACTTGGATGAGGTCGATAGAAGTCGTGATCAGGAAAGGCGAGAACAGTTTGCGAACATCCTGCTAAATCAAGCCCATAGAAGAGCCACATGGAGTGAACCCGAAACTGCTACGAGATTACTTCGTTCACTAACCTCACTGCATATTTCAGTTCTAAAAGAGATGTGCAATGCTCCTGCTTGCAAAGATCCATTTCGGTATGTTTCAGGTGTTTTGCAGACTTGCTAGTGGGAAATACGCTTTTTGTG
>CAZYOE010000186.1:0-8681 GCA_964648725.1 uncultured Pseudobdellovibrionaceae bacterium
GCCTTAAGACGGCTGGTTCAGGAAATGAGGGTCGGTCCTGGGGTGATTGATATGTATTATTATTCGAAGGCTAGCGGTGAAGAATGCCCTTCAGGAGGGGTTCTGGAAGAATCAAGAACCCATGCTCAAGGCCATTCTTTGGGATCTTATGGAAATCTATTTAAAAAATCGAAATTGGCGGTCGGAAATTGCTTATCTGCAAGAGTGGTGATCGCGGCAGGACTCGAACCTGCGACCTACTGCTTAGAAGGCAGTTGCTCTATCCAGCTGAGCTACGCGACCAAGCGATCTTTAAAAAAGAACGAACCAGGTTTATAATTCATAGGGCCTCGTCATTCAAGCTCTATATTAACTTGTAAGCCTCCGAAACTGCAAAATCATTCCCGTTTCTGGCTATTTTGCAGGCATCGACTTTAGGGTCATGTTCAAAAAAGAGATGCCAATTTTCATCGGCAGCTCGGTTGAGCAGGGCCGACTTTTCTTCTATGATTTTGACTGGATCTAAATCATATCCCATAACCCAAGCTGATCGAACGTGAGCACTCGTTGGAATTACATCTCCACAATAGGCCAAGGTATTTTGCTCGTCGCTCACTTTTACCCACTGTTGCCCGCGAGTGTGACCGTTGGATATTTCAACGGACACTCCAGGAAGGAGATTTGTCTGCGGACCCTCTAAGATCATTAAAACACCAAGTTCTAAGAGGGGGGCAAAGTTTGGGTTCAAATAACTAGCGCGCTCACGGATATTGGGGTTTTGTGCAGTGATTAGATTCTCTTTTTGCACATAATATTGAGCATTCGCAAATTGAGGGACTATCTTGCCATCCTTCCAAGTGGTTGCACCGCCACAATGGTCAAAGTGAAGGTGAGTAAGAATAACATCCGTAATATCTTCCGATGAAAGGCCAGCCTGTTTGAGTGAACTAAGTAATGAAGGGCCCGAAGTATCGATATTATAAATGTGTGCGAATTTTTGCCCCAGCTTCTCGCCATACTTTTCGATAAAAAAGGAGCCATTGCCACAATCGATAAGAATATTTTTGCTGCCGCCTTTGAGTAGCAGCGCCCGGGCCTCCATGGGAATTCGGTTTTGAGAGTCCGGAGGAATTTGCTTTTCCCAAAGAACTTTTGGCACGGTACCAAACATGGCGCCACCATCGAGACCAAAAATACCAGTGGTTAAAGGAATAATTTGATAAGGGCCTATTTTTAGTGATTTATCTTGGGTTTGCATGAGTATTATCTAGATCACAATGGCTCATAATCTGTAAAGTGAAATTACTATACAAAATTCTTAACAACATCCTCTTTAGCGATATGAACGTCTTCACCAAAGGCCATTGGATTAATAGACTCAACCCACTTACGGTAATTAGCATAAATAGTTTCTATTTTGTCTGGTTCTTGCACTGGTCCAATATGCAAGACCAGTTTTCCTGGCTTGGCGAAAATGTTACCTTTTGGCCATAGCGACGCATTCCCGTCGATATATAAAAATAAAATAGGAGTTTGAGTCTTTTCAGCAAAAATTGAAACGCCTCTCTTGAACTCGTGAATCTTGCCATCTTGAGAACGAGTGCCTTCTGGAAATAAGATGAGCCAGATTCGATCAAGTTGATTTAAAAGAGTGAGGCACAGCTTTACAGCTTCGCCTTTTTTATCTTTGCGATCAATTGGAATGGCGCCCAAACAGTGCTGAGAGAAAAAAGTAACTAGGGAGTTGGAAAAAAAATAATCTTTTGCGGCCGCAATAAATAAATCCTTCCAGTACCAAAAGGGAATTGTTGCAGCAATTGATACCGCATCAAGGTGGCTGGCGTGGTTTGAAATTACCAGTAAACGGGGATAATTTTTGTAAATAGCCACATAGCTGCCAATCACTTTCAGTCGAATGTAAAAACGAAAAAAAAGTCCTTTTAGAATAAAGCCCCAGATACATCGCACCAAAAAACTAAAAACATCAAAATGCCGAGTGAAAAGTGGTAAGTGCTTAAGGTAGTCTGGAAGTTGTGTCCATTGCTCATTATCGTAGTTCCATTTCTTCATAAATGGCTCACCTACATGCCCGCAACATAATGCATAACATAGTAATAGATCGGACAAACAAAAATGAGTCGATCCATGCGATTTAAAAAGTCACCTCGACCCAAAATAAACACTCCGTAATCTCGAATGCCTAGGTCGCGGCGAATAACTGTCATAACGATATCCCCAAATCCTCCGCCGAGGCCAGCGATGAGGCCAGAAGCTAACCAATACTTTTCACTCTGGTCTGGAAGTAGGTGGCGCATTAAAAACGCCAAGCCTAGAGTAATCATTACGCTGGCACCAGTGCTCTCTAGAGTTCTCTTTGGATTGATATTGTCCACATAGTGAATAGTTCCAACGTAGCGGCTAATGGCAAGAATCGTATTATCGCAAAACTCAGTTAATATAATCAGATACATCAGCTGATAAATGCCATTCTCAAATTTCATAATTAGACCGGCGTGCATAAAGCTCCAGCCTAAAAAAATAAAACACATCATAGTTAAAGCCATATATTGAATCATGTGTTTAAAGCGATTCATAGCAATAGGAACAAAACAACAAAGTCCAAGAACAAGCATTGGCATTAAATTATAAAAATCAGTACGCTGATAGGCGACACTCACAGCAAGGCCAATGATGCCTATGTAACAAATAATCACAAACCAACTACGATGATACATTCCTAAGATCTGGAAAAAAACTTTGGCACCAAAAACCGCAAGAAAAGTCAGAGCAATCAGCGGCCAGGGTTCAGGAGCCCCGATAATGCCAAAAAGAATTGGAGCCGCCACAAGCCAACTTTTTAAGCTGGCCCATGAGACAACAAAATAGTGATTCCGGTTTCTGAAAAAATAAACGAGCAGGCCTGAGAAAAATAGAAATCCCAGAACAATAAGAACTGTTTGCTGATAAATTTCACTGGACCAAGCAGGTGCATTCATTAATGGGGAGATTAACTTTTCTTAGTTCATTCGTCACGATTTAATTTCAATTTCGTACTCTTTGATTTTTTTATACAGACTAGATCGAGAAATCTTCAAAAGCTCAGAAGCTTTGTCGATATCATTCTGAAATTTAGCCAATATCTTTATAATGATTTGTGCTTCGAAACGACTGACCAACTCGTTCATACCTAAGTTAAAATCAAGATCGCCAATGCTTGCGTTGAAGCTTGAGTAGGAAATGATCGAGCGAACATCAACGCCACGAATGACAGGAAGAGGACTTGTAAGGCTCAGCTGCTCACAGACGCGTTTTAGCTCTCGAACGTTGCCTGGCCAATTATAAGCCTGTAAAGCCTCTAAGCCATCAGGACCAAATTTCTTGTTTCGCTTTGGTCGGTCACTCGCAAGAAAAAACTCAGCAAGGTCGCCAATATCATCACGGCGTTCGCGAAGCGGTGATAAATTCACACGTTTGCCAGAAATTCGCCAATAGAGATCTTCACGAAATTGACCCTCTTTTACCATGACTGCTAAATCGCGATTGCTGGCGCAGATCACTCGGCAGCTGGCAATTTGAGTTTCTTTGCTGCCCACTTTTTTAAACTCACCGGTCTCCAAAAAACGTAGCATTTTAGCTTGGAGTGATAAAGGCAGTGCTTCAATCTCATCAAGAAAAAGATCTCCACCTGCAGCAGCTTCAACTAATCCAATTTTATTTGAGTCTGCGCCGGTAAACGCACCTTTTATATGGCCAAAAAATTCTGATTCAAATAAATTTTCTGTGATACCGGCCATATTGACGGAAACCAAAGGCCCGCGACCTTCTTGATTGTGAAGTAATCGCGAAGCAACTTCTTTTCCGGATCCAGATTCGCCACAGATAAGAATCGGACCTGGTTCACCTCGTAGGGAAGCGATTTCTTGACGATTTTTTTCAGACTCCGCGGAGGTGCCAACCCAACGTGGTCCTTCAAATTGGGAATTTTGAGCGGTACTACGAATTTCAATAAGGGCTTCAATTTTAGAAAGATGGAGTAGCACCTCTTCGACAATCAACGGTTTACCTAAGAACCTTTGAGCTCCCGCTGATAAGCCACCTTCCATCAGCTTCAATGAAAAATCTCCTGAAATCGCGACGATTTCTAAAAGCGGTTGAGTGCTTCTTAGTTTCTCGATAACTTTCAAACCGGGAGCATCTTTAGAGTCACCTTGAAGGTGCATGTCTACAAAGGCAGCATGATAAGGGAACGAATAGTTTACAGTGGCAGCCGAAGGGGTGTAAATCATCTTCCAATTTGGAGGAAGAATCATTTTGATTGACGGACCAATGAGGGGATCGTCATCAACGAGGAGTAGGTGAAATAATGTACTCATCTTAGTTAGCTCCAATTTTCTAAGTAAAATTCACCCCCCTTTAACTTTAATATAACTTAAAGCTGCAATTTTTGCACGATGTTATAGCTCAGATTTTTCTTAAGCCTAATCATTGAGTTAGTGGGGTTTCAAGTGATAGTTTCCAACTTATGAAAACAATTAAAGTATTATTAGTTGAAGCCATTCATGCCGTTGCAAAGGAACACCTCGATGCCGCAGGTTTTGAAGTAACCCTATTGCCCCATTCGCCTGACGAAGCTGAGTTATTTCGGCTAGCTCCACAGTACCAGATACTGGGAATTCGTTCGAAGACCAATCTCACTGGACGATTCTTTCAGGAAAATGGACATTTATTGGCAGTTGGGGCCTTTTGTATTGGTACAAACCAAATTGATTTAGAGCCATCAAACCGTAAAGGTATTCCGATATTTAATGCTCCTTATAGCAATACCCGAAGCGTTGCAGAGTTAGTGATTGCAGAGATCATCGCTCTATCGCGACAATTAGGGGATAGAAATACTGGGGCCCATAAAGGCGATTGGATCAAGTCAGCCGTTGGTTCACGAGAAGTGAGAGGAAAGACTCTTGGGATTATCGGATATGGTCATATTGGATCGCAGTTAAGCGTTCTGGCAGAGTCTCTTGGCTTGAAGGTTATCTTTTCTGATGTAGTAAAGAAGCTACCACTGGGTAATGCGCAGGCCATGTCGACTCTTGAAGATGTTCTTTCGCAAGCAGATTTTGTAAGTTTGCATGTTCCCGAGACTCCACAAACAAAAGATATGATTGGTGAGCGTGAGATCAATATCATGAAGCAAGGGTCTTACCTGATCAATGCCAGTCGCGGTACTGTGGTTGATATTGAAGCCCTTGTAAAAGCTCTTAAAGAGAAGCATTTAATGGGTGCTGCGATAGACGTTTTTCCTTTGGAGCCTGCATCCAATAAAGAGAAGTTTGTGTCAGCTCTACAGGGTTTGCCAAACGTGATCCTGACTCCCCATATCGGTGGAAGTACTGAAGAAGCACAGTACAATATTGGCGTTGAGGTAGCTCAAAGTTTGACCCATTTTATAAAGAATGGTTCAACAACTGGAGCTGTGAATTTTCCGAATGTGGATCTGCCAATTCATCGTGGTTGCCGCCGAATTCTCAATGTTCATAGAAACGAGCCGGGAGTCTTGAGTGAGATTAATAGTATTGTGTCTCGAGAGGGAGCGAACATCTTAGGGCAGTTTTTGGCGACTGATGCAAATATTGGTTATTTAGTAATGGATCTGGAGAAGGCTGAGGCTGATCGGGTCGCTAAAGAGATCGCTAAGTTAAGTAGAAGTATCAATACCCGCGTGGTAGTTTAGTGCTCGCCGACCTCGCAGTAATTCCCGGTAATGGATGCTGAAAAAGGCCAACTTCTGTGTTGGCTTCGCTTCATCTCTCACTCAACGTAGGGGAACTACACCTCGTTCGATTTGAAGCTTGCCGCCTTGAATTTGGCTCTTTTTCAGCAGAATCTAGTTAAAGATGATCGGGATCTGAATCGAATTCGGATCGAACTATCAGATGTCTTCGACCGCAAAAATGTGGCGTTGGAATGGCAAAAATATTTTTTCGGAACGGCTAAATAAATTTTGATTGAATTAACGCGGCTTATCCGCGCTGTAGAGAATTTGCTAAAATAATCACTAAATGGTGTCCTTCCTCATTGATTTCGTGAAAAATTAGTTTTCTTCCCTATTAATTGTGAGGAATCACAGCGGGAGAGTGCTAATGAGAAAAATTCAATCCATCCAAAATGCTATTGTTCAATGGCTTAGCAACAAAAGATCTAAAAACGAAAAGATGCCTGAGGCTCTTCGTCGAGATGTCTGCGCACTGGCGGCTCGAATTGGGGTGTCTGCAACTTGTAAGGAACTCTCTATCCAAAGAAGCGTGGTTGAATCAGGGCGCCGGTCTGTTGGCTGCAAGTGTTCGACACCCCTTAAGCCTCGATTCTTGGTGAGAGGTGAGCTTGTTGAAGTGCAAATGCCTCAATGGTCCAGGTCGCGAGTGAAAATGAGCAACCGATTTGGCGAATCCATGGAGCTTGAATTGCCACAAGCTGAAGTCGCCAGGATATTTGCTGGGTTTTTCAGAGGCGGTTCCCTGTGATTCTGTTGACTCCTAGGTCGAAGGTTTATGTATACACAGAAGCAATTGATTTTAGAAATGGCATTGAAGGTTTGGTGCGAATTTGCGAGGGCAGGCTCGGGCAAGATCCCTATTCGGGAACGTTTTTTCTTTTTGTTAGCCACAATAGAATATCGATAAAAATGTTAGTCGACGATGGCCTGAGAGTCGAGCTGAATATTCAGGAGTAGTGGCACAGGTGCTTCTCAGCAACGGCGATGTGACGTCAGTGCAGTTTCAAGAAGACTGGAAAGGAGAATAACTAAAATTCGTTGACAGCCAGGTTTTGAGATCACACCATGCCATCCTGCATGGAAGATAAAGAGTTACTTAATGCTGTGGAGTCTGGCGAGGCCATTTCTCCAGAGCTAAGAGCATTAAATAACAGAGTATTACAAACCTACTTCTTAGTGATGAAGAGGATTCAGTCTCACAAAAAGTTATTCCGTTTTTTTAAATATGTTATGTTTGGTTCAAAAACTGAGAAAAATCCCAAGGACTCCAAAGAAAAAGACGCTGAATCGAGCGACAAGGATGAACCTCCGAGTGGCACGTCCTCTGGAGGTGATAAAAAAAAAGCGATCGGACGGCAGGAGAAAGCATAGCGAGTACTTCAGCGCCGAACGTCGAGTGATTCCACATGAGATATTTTCCCCCGGAGATAGCTGTCCTTGTTGTCCCCATAAAGAACTAAGAGTCATTGAGCCTGGCAGTGTGCTTGTTTTGAAGGGTCAGGCTTTAGTCGGCGCCGAAGTTCTTTCGTTAGAAAGACTGATCTGTGACGGTTGTTCGAAAACCTATACTGCAAAACAACCTGATGACATTGAAGCCAAAGAAGCAACGGCCAAAGCGGCAGTAGTTACGGCCCATTATGGCTATGGATTGCCATTTTATCGATTGCAATCCCTACAAGCGGTGTTTGGAATTCCACTCTCAGATTATAAACTTTGGGATCTGGCCAGGGAACTTTTCCCGGGGATCAAAAGCCAACTATTGTTGTCGTTTTTCTTAGCCCTTTCGGTTCCGCTCCGAACTCGTTTTCCGAAGCCTCTAATTTCAGAGGCTTTTCCTTCGGCTGGCAAATTACATTTTTTCTTGATATTTTGTACGAAATATTGTACATTTGTTAAATCGGAGGTTGCTATGGGATTGCCAAAAGTAAAGACATCATCAGAATTAAGGGAAAATCTATCTGAAACGATTAACGAAGTTAATGAAGGTGTCGAGCATATCATTTCTCACAAATCAGGAAATGTTGTTTTAATATCAGAGCACAGCTATTCAAAGATGGTAAATGAATTAGATAATTTAAAACAAATTGCGTTTGGAATTTCTGAAATTGATTCAGGGAAAGGAATATTTCATAGGCATGCAAAATCTACATTACTTGCACTTAAAAAGAAGTGGTCTTAATAGATGAGAATTATCTGGTCTCCTCATTCTTTAAAAAGATTAGAAGAAATTGGTGATTACATCGCCCAAGACTCTCCTCTTAATGCCTGCAAATTTGTTGATAAACTTATCCGCTCAGTCGAGAGACTGAAAGACTTTCCTCTATCGGGTTCAAATGTTCCCGAATCTCCCAACCTAAAACAAGTAATTGTTCATGGTTACAGAATTATATATAGACCTAAAGACAGTTTAGTTGAAATCATAACCGTCTTATCTCCTGCTCAACTATAGAGAAGCTTTGTTTACTCCCTCCTTCGAACAAAATTTGGTTATATTTTTGCGGCCATGGCAACCGTGCAGTATTACCAAGCTTTGAGGATCTCTGAAGCTTGCGCAATTCATTGGGACGATATTCATTTCGATTTTAAAGATCCGTCGTCGCCGAAAATTGTAATTCATCGAGCTGTAAAGTGGAAAAAAGATACTGGTCTTCAAACTAATATTGGGTGTTTAAAAAATGCCTCAGCAATTGGGCATAAAAAAGAGCAACCACTTTTTCCAGAATCTTTTCATGTCTTGCAGGAGCTAAAGGCTGGATTTCATCGCATTGGTTTGGTTTTTAATAATGATGGCAAATTATTTGAGTACCGAACGATTCAGGCTGCCTATAACACAGCATTTAAGCGAGCAGGGCTTCCCTATACCTCAACCCATTTCATGGGCTCTACATCAATAACGGGGGCAGTCAGGACTTTTGTTATACTTGGTTAACTA
>CAZYOE010000187.1:0-8564 GCA_964648725.1 uncultured Pseudobdellovibrionaceae bacterium
CATCACTTGCAAACAAATTTCGTTGATTATAATGAGATAAGTCAGCCATACGAATGCTTAAATAAAGTAGTTCATCCAATCAACTAAGAACAACCAAAAACGTGACCCTTTTTCAGCATAATCTAATGTAGGTTATCTTGGGTTATTATTTGCCTCGAAATTCATCTTTTAAAATTGCGGCTTTTAACCACACATTTTCACCAAAAAGATGGGTTTTTTATATGGAAGAAAAGTATTTAGAGAAACAGCCTCGCGAAAGCTTTTTAGAAATTGTTAACTTCCAATTTATCGAGGTCACTTAATGAGTGTTTTGGCTAGGATTGCACTAGCAGAACATTTATGAGTCTTGAATCTCATTTAACGAGAGCCGAAGTAACTAAACTTATTCGATTTTTTTCCGGTCAACTTTACAAAACTATTGAGATCCCGAGGCTTGAAATCAAGGTTCGTCATAAAACTTTCGACCAGAACATAAAGCTATTTGACAGAATAATTTATCTTGAATCCCTCAGGCTTTTAAATGAAAATTTTATGGACCTATAGAATTTTGTTCAAATAGTGTAGAATTTGAACGGGACAGCTTTGAATCTCTTGGAAAATGGCCAACCCAATATTCCAGTACATAAGATTTACCGAATGATGAATTGGCTTTCAAAATATGAAAATGGCGTAAAAGATAATGTCGCTAAAGCTACGCTAGACTTATTGAACCATAAAGTAGATATCCTACTTTTTGATGTCACAACACTTTACTTTGAGAGCTTTGATGAAGATGAACTGCGATATTTCAGAATGTTGTGGACGATAGATCATGAAACGTTATGCTCGTCACGAGGTATCATAAGTCCATCTTCGTATTCAACCCCTTTTAAAAGATTAATTCTTCATTGCCACGCAACTTTCGCCACTTGCTCTGACACTCGCTTAACAGCTTAAACGCCATGACTGCTGCAGTCTCTTTTGAACCAGCACCCATGGTGACCTTGGTTTGCAGCTTCACAGTTGCAAATGACGACTCAATAGGATTTGTTGTCCTGAAATGCTGCCAATGCATCGCCGGATAATGAAAGAGTGTGGTTAGTTCACTCCTGTACCCGAGTGAGGGGGATGAATCTTATTCTATATTAGTCAATATTTCCGCGATATCTTGCCAGGGTAGGGCCAAGATATTTTTCGCAATTTTATATCGTCTTGGGGTTGTGCAGACCACAAAGCCTCCTCTAGGACAAGGATATTCGCTGAGAAAGGTTTGCAGGTGTCTAGTATCGCTCATTGAGGGTTGACTGTTGATTTTAACTTCAATGGGAATATAGGTTCCTTCTGCTTTTACAACCCAATCCACTTCGGGTCCATCGGGATCTCTCCAGAAGTGAATTTGCGATGAAACTTTTTGCCTGTTCTCTCGAATAAGCTCGAGGCCGACAAAGTTCTCAAATAATTCCCCAAGTCGGGTCGAGCTTAGCTTGGTCCCCTCCTTACCGGCGACTCTTCTGACTCCTAAATCGAAAAAAAGGTATTTTGAAGACTTAATTAATTTTTTTCTTGAGGCAGACTCGAAAATTGGGTCCACTCGCTCAGCCATCATACAATCTTCTAGAATCTGGAAATAAGAACTAATCGTGGTGTGTGCAACGCCAATCGATTGGCTTAGGGCATTGAAAGAAACTATTTTACCTGATTCGAGCGCAGCCATTTCTAAAAAGCGGTAAAAGGCGGGTAGATTTCTCACGATAGCTTCGGAACGAATCTCTTCTTCTAAATAGGTATTAACATAGGAGCGTAAATCAAGATTCTTGTTCTTAGCTATTTTCTCTGTCGCAATCCCTGGTAATGAACCGTAAATTAATTGAGATTCGAGATCTTGGGGAAATTCCGTATGAGTGAATGGATCCATATGTAGGACCACGACCCTACCGGGCAGGAGGTTGATTTCGGACTTTCGTCTGAGTTTCCTTGCAGAAGATCCTGTAAGGATAAATTGGGAAGCACGGTTATCGATAAGGCTTTGGATCGGGTCTAAGATTTGCGGGACCTTCTGTATTTCGTCGATGATGATTAAATTCGTTTTTTTCGAAATAAGTGCTTCCGCTTCTTTGATGATTAAATCAGGATTCAGTTCGAATCGACGGCGCGTTTGGGTTTCGGATAGATTGATGTACAGATCGCAGGGTAATCTCTTAATTAAGGTTGTTTTTCCTGTTTGACGTGGACCCAGCAAAAGAATGCTTTTGTTGCGTCTGAGCTGAGTCATAAAAGTCTTTTCCAGATTTCTCTTAACCATACGCTCAATATTCGCCGAATTCTGAGGGTATGGTCAAGGGACTTTTAGCCTAGCCCAGGTTCCTAAATAAATCTACCTCATGCTATAGTTATTATTAATTTAAATCAGGACAGTGAACTTACGACTTTTTACTTTTACTTTTTTCTGAATTCTGACAAATATTGGCTTGAATACTTCTTTTTTTTGACCTCGACCAGCCAGAATAAGTGAGTTCCTCGAACTCCGATTATTACAACAAAACCTATTGAGCCGCTGAGCGAAAGAGTCGCGTATGTAACTGTGGCCTTAACTTTACAGTATGCGAGTAAGATTTCAAAATTAAACACATTTGACCGGTCATTCCATTCGAATAAAAACCTTTAGGAGACTCTATGTTTAAAGCCTTAATATCCGCATTATTCTTGACAACACATGTTCACGCCTCACTTCAGCATGACTTTCCAACTGCAGATCTAGATGCGAATTGTAAACCTGTGGCACAAAAATTCGTGCAAGCATTGTTATCATCCGGCACACTTACGGTCGACGATGGGATCGTTTTAAAGGAGAAGGATGCAAACGAAATGAGTTTACAAAGAACCAAAACGGTTTCCCAATACGCTGCAAACTATAAAGCTGTTTATTCAGCCGTAAACCGACAAGTTGGAATTCAAATGGAGGGAGAATGGACTCTCACCGTCGATATATCCACGGGGACGGAAGGCGATGTTGAATCATGTCAAACACTTAGTGCATCGATTAACGTCGACCGACCAAAAAAATAGTTGTCCCTATTTGATTCTACTGAAATCCTTCGAGTGCGGAGTGTTGCATGGGTAGCTCTCCCACTCGACTCTACCGACCCATAGTTTTAGAGTCGTTAGCTGAATAGCGGCTTTTCAAGCCCTTCAGTTGTTACATAATCGTTGTTTCTCCCCAAATCCTCAGCTGGAGCCAGTTACGAGCAAAAATAATCTTTTTGTGACCGGCTTTTGGCTGGAGCTGAGGGGGCCACTTTCCGCTTTATTTTGCTTAGACCTAAGTTCTGCAGATGACTTCAAGCGGATCTTTGGAAAAGGAACTTCAAATCTTGAGAATCTTAAAGTGCTTTTGAAAGCGGCTGAGTTATCTTATCAAGAATGGTAGAAAGAGAATTCATGTAAGACCTGCACACGTAATGATTTTGAAGATAACCTTTAGAACGAATACCTTAATTGTAAGAAGTCTTTTTTATAACGACTTAAACCACTTGCTATAGATCAACAATTGACCGTGTATCCTAAGCAATACTGCGAATACTTAGATTCTGCTGAAAAAGGCCAACTTCTGCGTTGGCTTCGCTTCAACTCTCACTCAACGTAGAGGAACTACGCCTCATTCGATTTGAAGCTTGCCGCCTTGAATTTGGCACTTTTTCAGCAGAATCTACTTAGGCCAGTGAGTGGTCGTCCCGACGTCATGAAAATATCCAAACCTATTTCCCTTTGCGAGAAGCCACCAAACCAAGAACAACGCTCTTTCAGGGTGGTCAATTACATTTTTTTAACTGTTCATTCCCAATCAGTAGCCAACGAAATCCTTCAGTCGCTTGCAAGCGACTGAAGGAGGTGAAGTAATCCCTCTCCTGCGTTTTTTCATCTAAATGTTTTAAAGTCTGATAACCAATCGATTCAAGAAGCTCTGTGATTTCAAAGTATGAATAAGGGTTAATCCACGGCTCACACCAGCGGGCCACATACTGGCGCATATCCTTGAGTGTTGGTGAGGCCTCAGGGGCTAGCACTAAGGGGTCCATATAATCAAAAGCCATACGCAGCTCACTTTGCACATTCTGATAGATATCGTTGAGAGTGAGTGAAACAGCAGGTTTTGTGAGATAAAACACATTTCCTGTCCAAGAAAAAAAGGTAGGGATGTCGGAACGAAACCCACTTTCTTTCAAACGTTCAAAAAGCCTTTGAGTTTCAAAATTCACAGAAACAAAATTTATTTGATGGGGAAACGAAAAATTTTTGATAATCGCCATCTTGCGTTTCATTGTGGCCGGATGATCTACCTCAAAAAGTCTTTGGCATTGATTGGCGATTTCAGGCTTCAACGCAAAAGAGTCGTAGCCCGCACCCAAAATCACGACTTGATGTGAAGGGTGTTTTTGAATGAAATCAAACAGTTCATTTTGTACGAAGCGGGCCCTGCCAACAATCCATCCCTCCGCGGTGAGTAAGCGTTTGTAATAAGTCGCCTTAGAAACCTGATAGAGCAGTGGATATTGAATCAGCAGCCGGTAAAAACTATTGGTAAAGATTTCGCCAAAAGGGTCGGCGTAAAGTTTTTCACCATCGTTATAGCGATAATGTACCGCTCTTAATGCGGCGGTCATCGCTGCCGTGGCGCTGGGATCAAATTCTTTCATGGGTAATTTTCCGTAAAGTGAAGCGGTGGGAGCTTGTGCGGAGTAGAATCTTTCTGAAGATATTTAAAGGAAGCTCGAATTAGTTTGCGGCCAAATCCCATCGGATGAAAGAAAAAGAAGCCTACTTCTTTTATACACTTCAACGACCAACATTGGGGAGTTTGGGCGGCAAAAACAAATGAAACTAAAGTAACATCAAATAATATGAGGGGCACCAGAATTAACATAACGATAGCGCGTTCCACTGATGTGCCCCCAAGCTCCTTGAGCAGATCGAAGGTAACATCCTTATGCTCATATTCCTCATAGAAATGCCATAAATAAAGTTTAGTGGCTTCATTGTGAACCTTGAGCACATTGTCTTCGATGCCAATGGTGGCGAGCATCGCATTCATATGTTCCAAGGCAGAAACAAAGTGGAGACGGTAACGAAGTCCAAGGAGTGGTTCGAGCACTTTGTAATTTAAAAAGTTAAGTGTGTTAGCCAATCCTGCGAAGTAAAACTTTTTTTGCAGATGAAGGTCCTCATAAGCCTTATGGGCTAGCGCATGCTGAATCTCTTGCCCCGAACAAAGTCGAGCGTCTTCTTGCAGCGGATGATTGGCTGGTAGTGTTTTTGCGGCCTCCAGTGTTGTGCGAACGATGAATCGCTCCGCTTCACTCACCATGACAGAGTAGGCATCAAGCCAGAGAGAGACATAGAGACCTGAACCTGTCCAATCCAGGGGAAGTGGCGGAGTTGTGGGTTTTACTTGGTACTTTCTAATTTTCATGAGAATAACCTCTAAAGTGTCCCTGAGTTTTTTCGCTGGTTAGATCAATCTTGAAACCATGTTTATGGAAGACCCCGAGAATCCACTTCACCCGTTCGACTTTTAAATGTCCGAAGCTAAAGTGGTCAGTCCTTCGTTCCAAGCCTAATAACAGGGCTTCCGCCAAACAGGCATAGACGCGGTTCCAGGGAAGGCCTGAGCCTACCGTTAAAAAGTTGTTCCCCTCAGGAAGCTCTACAACTCCACCCGAGAAACAAGTAACATTGTGCTGTTGCTTGACTGCAAGGCTGACGTCTTCAGGAACTGCGAGGTCACAAATAATTGTAGTGTGAGTGCCAATATGCTGAGGGTGGATAATCGGATGATCCGCATTGCTTGTGGAAACGATAATCTGACAACCAGTTAGCATTGCCAAATTAGTTTCGAGCACAAGTGGTGATTGTGGATGGGGCAAAAGAGAGTCCCTGACCCAAACTTCAGTGGCGATTTTTCCATCGAGCCATTCACGAAACTCGGGAAACCCGACGAGGCCGCGGAAGATCCCAATTCGGCGTAATCCTTTTGTGGAACGAAGACGATCCAGTATTTGCACCATGCTGTCTTTGGCACTATTTTCTTTGCCTGGTCGTACAAATAAAATCAGTTTTTGTGCTTTTTCTGCAAATAACTGTGCGAGGACTCGCCCCATATTGCCATTAGCTCCGACAATCGCCACCGTTGATTTCAATATGTCCACGCCTTTTTGTTTTGCTAATGTTAGCGTGGACTCAAAGGCCACTCCCGCTGTCAATGAATTACCCGTGGTATACCCCATCCCGGAGCGGGGCCGTAAAGCCTTACCGTTCAATACAGCAATAGATGTAAACCCGCCATAGGACATCAAACGACAATTGTTCTGATAAGCCATTTCGGTGGCTTTCTCGATAAGAGTGACGGGTTCATGGGAGTTTGCCGTCCAGGCGCGTGTAAAGTAGTTCGCGTCCACTGGTAAACCATAAAACTGAAGTTCTACCGATTTTCCAGTTTTGGATTTCACTAAGAATTGGGCCACTCCCTGTGGTTCTAAGAGAGCTGCTTGAACTCGTGAGAGCAAGTCCTCGACTTTCTCACTGGAGAGACCTTTGAGGCTTTCATCCCATTGGTGCATGTATTGTGGGTCCGCCGTATAGCCTAAAAAGGCCACTCGAAAATTTCTATCACTCGACATCTGTGTTTCAAAAGCGGGACGTGGGATCGGTGCGATCTCAGCTAATTGCTTATCGGGGGCTTGGTCAGAAACAATGAAATGAAATAAGAGGTCTGCGCGATGATGCTCCAGGATTTTGCAAGCCGTATCAAGGGCCTCGATAAAGCGTTC
The DNA here is from genome assembly GCA_964648725.1 of uncultured Pseudobdellovibrionaceae bacterium. Lineage (GTDB taxonomy): Bacteria > Bdellovibrionota > Bdellovibrionia > Bdellovibrionales > Bdellovibrionaceae > CAUJGP01. Next base: position 6,804 of record CAZYOE010000187.1, read on the forward strand.
AAGCTCGGTGTGAGAAATAAAAACTGAAGGTTCGAGTCTTAAGACCCAAGGACTCGAAAGGCACGGAGCTAAACGAATACTATGGACATTCAATAAGTAAGAGCTGATGGCGTAGGTGAGTTTATGGTGAAGGCTCAAAAATCGAATGGAACCTGAATAGCTCTCAATTTGTGGATAAAACTCAATTCCGATCATTAAACCTCGACCTCGCACTTCTTTGATGACAGCCGGATATTTGAAGAGCAGGTGGGTCAGTTTGCCATTGAGCCAAACACCCGTGTCGTGACATTGATGGATCAAATAATTATTATTGCGCACGAGGAGGCGTAATGTCGCTATGGCAATAGAAGAGCTATAATCATCTTCCGCAAAAGTCGAAGTTTGTAGAAGGCCTAGCTCTTCGACATAGTGTGATTTTTCGATACAAGTCACAGAGAGTTTTGTTAAAGAACCTCCGAGTCCTTTTGAAAGTAAGATGATGTTCGGTCTGAGTCGAAAGTGAGTGCCCGCTAGAAAACGGCCTGATCTTCCTAAGCCAGATTGAATTTCATCGCTGACCAAAGGTATTTTATAGCGAGCTGAAACTTCGTTAAGAATCGCCGCCATGGTTGGGGTGAGTTCGTGAATACCGCCTTCGCCTTGGATGGGCTCAACAAAAAGTGCAAGGGCACTACAAAATGGAATTGTTTCTAACGTCGGCACCTCTGAATTAAAATTAATTTGGGGTACTTCCACGGTTGTTTTCGTGACGACTTCGATCAGCTCTTGTTCGTGGCTCACGCTCACGGCATGCGGCAAAATTCTCTCGAAAGGCCTGCGATAGTTCGATGAGAGTGCTGTTGCACCCAGGGTTTTACCGTGAAAGGCTCCCCTTAAGCCAATAATGGGTGAAGGTTGGTTCATCAGAAATTGTTCATAGTGCTGAATTAGTTTTGTAACAATCAAGTTAGGAACGAAAACATTAGGTCGGAATTTAGTTCGAACCAGAAAGGTCAAAATCGAAAAGAGGTTTCTCATTAAAAAGAGGACTAATATTTTATTAGGCAGTTTTGAAACTTTATGAAGCTGCATTTTAAAGCTGGCTAATTCAGCTTGAACTTTGCGCTGATAATTGAGTTCAGAGTGCTTTATTGCGACGTCTACGGCTTCCGCTCCGGTGTTTGCAAAGTGGGAGATATATTCCTGGTGAGTTTCATTTTTGAGGAGTAAACTTAGAAACTCCGCCAGTTCGCCTGATTTAGAGCGGACACTGGCTTGGGCAAGGAATGGACGCTTTTCTTGCTGTAGATTCTGAAGCACTTGGAGAATTTCGGGATTATTGTGTCCAACAAGGTTGGCACCAAAGCCGCCCAAGAGATCAAGTACTTTAACCTCATGACCATGGTGATCATGATAAAAGAGATAGTCGCCTTCGGCCTTAAAATAAGTCTTATTGAGTTGGAAGGCGCTGAGCAAATTCTTGAGTGCTGGGCGAACAAAGGCAAAGTAACCCTCACTCTTATTTTTGGGGATAAGTAAATCGGTTAATTGCGATCTTGGGGTATCCTGTGGGTTCATTCGCGCATCCTTCAGATGTCTCAAAAGGAGAATTTGATGCAAGTAGTGTTCCCACTGGATTCAATAGCAATTGGTTATTAGAGAGATTGGATTGGGCTACAGCCTTGAAAAGCAAGCAAAAAATGGCAGTGTCCGGCCCGAAAACGAACTGCCTCTCTACCAATTAGTGGGGTGTAGTCACGTGCCAATACCAACTATTTGTAT
>CAZYOE010000188.1:0-1587 GCA_964648725.1 uncultured Pseudobdellovibrionaceae bacterium
GCAATCATAAAGTTCTGTCCGTACGTTCCGTCGTTAAGTGAACTGTATTGATATTCGACTAGATAGAAAAAACTTAGATGGAGCCACCGAAGCACTGAGCTTTGCTAAAAAAAAGATAGCTAGCCCCGCTTGGCAAGTTCCTCAACTAACACGCGTACCAGTTTTTGATCCGCGAGCGACAGCTTATTCACCAGCTCTGCAATAACCTGGATGTTGTGTTTCCATTTGTTTTTAAAATGGAACTGAAGCTTTGAAAAATTACATTTCTACTTAACAATTGTTGTTTTAAATAAAAAGTGTAGAAGGATAAATAAATTGCAGTTATGCGTCAAGTAGGATATTTAGCTTCTTACTTGATCCACAATCAATAGCACATCTTTCGAAATCAAGGCAAATCTAACTAACAAAGAGGGTGTTGTAATGAAGAAAAAATTGTTTGCTATTATTTTGAGTTCTCTGGGGTTGATTGCTCATGCTAATCAAGTTGTTTTTGTGAGTAAAGAAGATACTACTCATTCACCAGCTGCAGTTAAAAATGCATTAGCGATTTTACTATCTGAAGGATTGATTGCTAAAGATACTAGCCCATGAAAATACTTTTTAGATTCCACAGATCTGAATGCACTTCAAGTTCCAAATAATATTCAAACCATTGATATGGACTCCTTAGAAAGCGAAATGAAAACCGTCCATACAACCGACTTTTAATTACCCCTCAATAAAGGTGTAGTTTCTAGGTGAAGGAGTGATTAGTATGAATCAAATTAAGACTATTACAGCTCCTTTCAACGGATTCGCTAAAAGACCTTTTAAAAATGCGAATACTCACAATTTCGGAAGATTTGTCTGCCAAGTTGATTCTGAATTTATCTACAAGCCACGCTCGATTTTCTGGGAGTGGCTGTTTCTGGATCGTAGCAGCTCAATTCGAGCGATTCTTGATTTACAAAAGGAAAACCTCTTTGGTTGTCTACCTCATCTTATTTTTAAATCTGAGAACTATAACGAGGGGCTAGTCGAAATATGTTCAGTCAATACGCTAGTGCCAGTTTTAAGTGAACAGGATTTGATTCAAACTGGTGCTGTACTGGGTTTAATGAGTTTCTTTGGCATCACAGATCTTCACAAAGACAACATAGCTTGCGGTAGCTTTCGTGGTCGATATATATTTACTCCCTTAGATATTGAAGCAGTCTTCGATAATATTGAGTTGCCAGCGCAAACTTTACTTTTACCATCACGACTCATCGATAAAGATCGTTGTGGCTTAGCTAATATTCTGACACAAATTTTGCCTGAAAATTTGAACCTAAATTCAATTTCTTTACTGTCCTATGGTTACGTAGAAGCTCTAGAATTTCTATCACAGAACTCAACGGAAATTTTTTATAAATTAACCGATCTGATTTCAAAATATAATCCTTTGATTCGACGGGTTTTAAAGCCAACTAAAGATTATTATAAAGCTTTAAATGAACAATCAGCGGTAGGCGTAGAGCTGGACACATCAGAGCTTATTCAATTGCGCCGTGGCGATATTCCATACTTTTTTAAATATACGAGTTCGGATGAGGTTTATTTTTATTT
>CAZYOE010000188.1:1597-8537 GCA_964648725.1 uncultured Pseudobdellovibrionaceae bacterium
TAGATGCTGATCTAAAGGCTACTGAAGCAATCAACCATCAGCAAGTATCTTTAAGTTCAACAATTCAAAATCTAAGTTTGCCAGAGTTTAACAGCACTCTCTCCACTCGGTTAAATAATCTTTCGACAAGTGGTCTCCTTCAGATTTTAAGACTGATTCCAAAGGATACAAAGGTACAGCAGTTTAAATATAAAACTCTCTCTGTTCGTATTACTGATGCTGAGATTATTGTTGAGACAAACTCTAGAGCAATCAAATGTAAAAGGTTAGGATTATGATGAAGATCAATTCTCGCCTGAGTAACCTTATTAAGAAATTGATAATTATCGGAATTTTTATTCTGGACATAACAAGCTTGGCCCGTGGCTCAAAGGTGTCTCCAAATGAAAGGCAAAAGATGAAAAAAATAAACATTGGCATTGTCGGACCCAAGAAGCAACTCGATCCTGTCCTTGGATACAACCTATTTGATTTTCTGGTTATCCAATGTATTTATCAAACCCTTGTTAGAATTAATGCTGATGGCAACCTTACCTCAGATCTTGCGCAAAGCTGGGAAATTTCAAAAGACGGCAGAACATACACTTTTCATCTCAATCCTTCTGCTAAATTCAGTAATGGTTCATCTGTAACGGCAAATGATGTTGCATTTAGTTTGTCACGTCACCTCTGGCCTCAATCTAAGTCGATTATAAAAAACTATTTAAGTGAACTACTTGATGGTTCTACTACACTGCCTGAAAATAAGATCCACTCTTCGATTAAAATTGTTTCATCGACGGAACTTGAAATCAGATTAAAGGAACCATACCCACCCTTCTTGCAGGTTCTTGCAATGCCTGGGTTTTCTATTTCATCCGCTAACGAAAAATTACTAAAGCAAAATATTGGTTCAGGTCATATGAAAGCTAGTTATGATGAGGGTACTGAGAGTTGGATCTTAACACCAAACCCTAATTATATAGGCGCCAAGACAAGCACATCTGAAATCAAAATTAGCTCATTAAAAGATTCTAATGCAGCTTTTGATTCAATAAAGAGTGGCAGTAATGATGTTGTTCTTGGTCTTATGAGTGAAACTGGCCCAGGGCTCACGTCAATGCTACCAAGCGAATATAGAGTCTACAGTACGAATAGTCTGAGCTTTGCTCATCTTATTTTTAATATGAAAAAGCCTGAATTTAAAAATGCTAAGCTTCGCGAAACACTTGGCCAATATCTTAATCGTTTAGCAAAAATGGCCAGTACGCCCAGCTCTAACTTTCATCACCAGACAACTATAATTCCAAAAGGGGTTTTGCCTTTATCTTATTTTGAACGGGCGGTGACTGAGGCTTCTGAAGAAAATCTCAAAACAGTAATTCAATCTCAACTTGGTGATCAAGCCGTTAAGATTATTTTGTCTGAGGGACGCCTGCCAAAAGATTTCGTTTTAAAAATGAAAACTGCTCTGCTTAAGGTATCTTCTCGAATTCAAATTGAGGAACTGCCTGTCGGAGAGTATAGAAAAAGAAGAGATGCTGGTGACTACGACATCGCCTACCTCGGTTACATCGGTAACTTTGCTGATCCCGATGGATTCTTAGATTGTATTAAAGAAAATAATTTCCCATGTGTCGATGTTGACTCTAAGGACTTTTTTGCATCACTGAGTAAAATTCGCTTTATCCCCAGCTCAGCAGATCGGCTCAATGGATACATTAAGGCCCTACGATCTTTTGAAGATAAATGGACGGTCATTCCACTCTACCAAACGAATATACCAATACTACATCATAAGGACATTGTTATTCCCGACACCCACTATCGGTATGAGTCTGAACTCTGGAGTTTTCTATGGAAAAACCAATGATTGAGTTTCGAAAAATCTTTAAGCCTTTTCAGCAAGAAACCTCCATCGAAAAAGCATTTCTTATTTTAAGTTTATTAGTAACTACAGGCATAGTGGTATTCTTTGCTTTTGGATCTAGCATTGCATTTCGATATATTGCTCAGACGGTTTTAAAGAACGCCTTATGGTTACTCAGAATTTATTTACTCAAGGACTATCACAGGACATTGTAACAGGATCAAATCATGAGGCCTATAGAAAGTGTAAAGCTTTTTTCTCTGAGTCTGATGTCGTTGCAATAAAAGTTACTACATCAAATGGCAACGAGATCTGTGCTCTCAATAAGACTGCAGAGAGAACGTTAAATATGCAGTCGCATGTTTACTTCGATGAAGCGCGATCAAGTGTGGCTGGAAATATAGAAGTAATCTATAGTCTTGATAATTTATATCAGGTTTACCAGAGAATTCTATCGGATAAGTTTAGCAAAGGACGACTCGAAGACTTTATCGAATTAAAAAATAGATCTTATGTTGTCGAACTCAACATCCTCAATGAGGGATTGCGATCCCTTTCGCTAAACGCTTTGGAACACCAGAAAGGTAAAATCCTTCAGGCTGAAGGCGAAGCTGCAATTCAAATAGCAAAGCAGGTTTCTCATGACATACGTAGTCCGTTATCAGCTTTGACCTTGCTTATAGGTAGTTTGCAAAGTCTTCCTGAGGATAAACGCATATTGGTGAGAAGCGCAGTAAACAGGATCAATGATATCGCGAATACTCTACTAACCAAAAGTAAGAAAGCTAACAACTATGACAATGTTGCTATTCAAAATGCCCATTCTCAGATTGCACTTTTAACCCCACTTATAGACAGCATAGTCTCTGAAAAAAGAATACAATTCAGAGAAAAGCAGGGTGTTGAAATTGAATGCGATATTGATCAAGGTTATGGTCTTTTTGTTAATATCAATGCTGCTGAGTTAAAGCGAACAATTTCAAATTTAGTGAATAATGCTGTCGAAGCATTTTCAAACGAAACAGGAAAAGTTATTGTCGCAGTCAGAAAGTATGGAGAACGAGCAATTATTATAATTCAAGATAATGGCAAAGGTATTCCCGAACACATACTCAAGAAGCTTGGTGAACTTGGAGTTAGTCATGGCAAAGAGGGCACACAGAGCGGTAGCGGCTTAGGTGTTTATCATGCTAAAAAAGCTGTTGAAGATTCGGGCGGTAAATTTCAAATGGAGTCTCGCGAAGGTTCAGGCACAACTATTACAATGTCTTTTAATAAAGTGACGGCTCCTAGTTGGTTTGTTGAAAAACTATTACTGATTCCTGATATGGCAGTTGCCTCACTTGATGATGACATTTCGATCCATCAAATTTGGAAGGGTCGTTTCGAATCTAAAAATGTTTCTGAATTCAATATAGAGCATCGTACTTTTACATCTGGACCAGAATTCAAAGAGTGGGTACTTGGCAAATCAACTGATGCAAAATTAGCACAACTTTATCTTGTTGATTATGAACTGTTAAATCAAGATTTCACTGGCCTTGATATTATTGAGGAGCTTGGTATCGGTTCACAAGCGATACTTGTGACATCTCGATATGAAGAAGATAAGATCCGTGAACGTTGTATACGCCTTGGCGTTCGTTTAATCCCTAAGGCAATGGCTGGTTTTGTGCCCATTGAAATCACCAAACCCAAACAGCTTTTTGATGGTATTCTATTGGATGATGATAGTCTGGTCCACTCTTGCTGGCAAGTGGACGCTAATAACAAATACAAAAAGTTAATTGGGTTTTACAATGCTGATGATTTTATGAACCGAGTTTCTGAATTTGATACCTCTTCAAAAGTATATGTCGATTCTAACTTAGGTAACGGGGTTAAGGGTGAAATCATAAGCAAGAAAATTCACGATCTGGGTTTTACTGAAATATACCTTTGCACTGGTTACCAAGCCTCAGAATTTCAACCCATGCCATGGATTAAGGGAATTGTAGGTAAAGATCCATTTCCAAATTCAGAAGTGGAAGGCTAGCCCCGCTTGGCAAGTTCCTCAACTAACACTCGTACCAGTTTCTGATCTGCGAGCGACAGCTTATTCACCAGCTCTGCAATAACCTGAGCGTCAGTAATTTCGCCCCGACATTCACGAACCAATTCATAGAAATACTTTTCAGAAATGCCGCCATAGACTTTGAGAAACCTCCCAAGAGCTTCGCCTTGCGGGGGATCGGTACGTCCGTTTTCTATTAACGACACATAGGAATCTGAAACGCCGACCCTCGCCCCCGCTTCTCGCATCGATAAATTGTGCTTTAATCTTAACTCCCGCAGTACCCGCGCCTCGTTTGTCAGTACTACCTTGTAGGATCTGCCCTTTGCTTTACTCATATTTACTCCATAAAATACTACATGCTTACTAAGTATATAGCTGTACATCAAGTAGTTTATCATTCAGACATCATTTATGCTAAGCAATGAGTGAACCATTAGGATAGGCCAGGAAATAGTATTCATATTCAAGTGTACGTTTTTACAAGTAAAAATGGCAATTTTAGGATGTATAATGAACCCACGGGAAAGTGCGGGTAAGTCATTGAAATGTGGTAGAAGGAAGATGGTGGGGCGAGCGGTCCCCAGGACGAACTCTCCACTAAATCGCGCTACGTATTTAGATTCTATAGAGTTTTTTCAGAAGTGTCACTGGAAAGATACCTCCAATTATAGTGAACTTTACCTTCAAAAAGGCCTTTCTGCTGCGCAGATCGGCGAACGGATTGGCATTCCTAAACAGACCGTACTTGATCAACTTAGACGAGACGGTCATTGTCTTGGTTCCAATAAAGGCCGCCTTGGTAATCCTGAAAATTATAGATTGGCTTATGCTCCTTATGGATTTTCAAAAAAGGATGGGCGACTTATCCCTAATAAATCCGAACTTAAAATTTGTAGATTGATCGTTCAACTTCGGAATAATTCGAAACTGTCACTTCAAGAGATCGCACGAGAGCTTGTTCGAAGAGAAATTAAAAACAGAGAAAATTCGATTTCATGGAACCATGCAACCGTCGGTCGCATTTATAAGCGATGGAACGGAAAACTTTAAAATTAGGAGAAATTATTATGCTATCTGCTCTTAAAGATATTATCACAGCAATTGCAGCCATTACTTTATTGGCCTACTTAATCGGACAACAAGAATGGCCGTGGCAACAAATCGCAATTCTACGACGAGATGCTTTGATTGAATCACAGAAGGATTGGGGTTGTCCGAGCACATTTAATAGAAATACTTGCACTCAGGATAGGTATGGAAAAATCAGGGAAAAAAATTAATGCCTCAATCATTACAAAGTGACACTAATGCGAGGTAGTTTTAATATTTTTAAATGCCAGAAGAAAAACTAATCTATTCTAAAGACGACATCCCGCCCTTTCTCCCACAGAACCCAAGATTTGTGATACTTGGGACAATGGCGACCCTCAACGCTAGACTTATTGAAGGACGAGATTTACCAACTTCATCTTACTTCTACTATAACGATAATCGAAATCGATTTTGGCGTTACATATGGGAAATTTTTGAAAACAAAGCGACGCCTCCAATCTTGAACATTCAGGATAAGATGACTTTTTGTGAAAACCATGGAATTGCCCTATGCAATCTATTGGGCGGAATGTACATCCATGAAAAAGATGCCAAAGATCGTAAAGATACAATTATCTTTAAAGCCAATGAAGAAGGACGCGTTAATACAAAAGTTGTCAATTCTGAATTTAGAAAGGCATTAAAATTTCTGCCCACATTTTTCACATGTTATCACAAAGATGATTTACAAAAACTCCTAGAACTATTTTTTGCCACCAATGAACTAAAGATCAATTTAGCAAATGATATTTGCTACCTACACACACCAGCGATGCCTGGGCGAATTGATGTACTTAGCCAGTGGCGAGAAGCTTTTAAGCAATTTTCAGGATGTTAAACTCCCGGTCTTTTAAAGAAAACTGAGTTCAGTTGCTTTTCATTGTTAATACCCAATTGGGATTTGAGAAAGTTTAGGTTTACCAGATAAGCTATGTCTTTGTAGCCTTTTTAGAAGTGCTCTTTTTAACTTTCCTATTACGTTTATGGAGAGCTGAATGAAAATTAATTTCATTAACATCTTGCCTTTCAACCCCAATTCTTATCAGACTTACTTTATAGCCACGACCCTTAAGATTTTTATGAGCCTGACGGAGAGCAACTAAGCTAAAAAATGGCAATGATAGTGGCCAATTAGAAATATCCATCGTATCTATAATACAAAATCCTACTTTGTAGTTACTGGCTGCGAAATTTGACAGTTCTATTTTCTTCCAAAAATTATCATAGTTATTCTTTTTCATTACAGAAATTACTTCTTTTCGAAAAGAGTCATCTGGATCAGAGAAATAGTCTGCAGAAGTTAACCCTTGTTGAAAAAGATGGCTTAAGGTAGAAGATGCGCCTCGATGTTTAAAATGCAATATATCTTTATTAATGGAAAATAGATCGCAAAATTCAAATTTATCGCCAGTGACCCTGATAAGTTTTTGATCCATTAGGCAATATTTTTTATTATCCTTCTCTTGGCGAATAAGATAATCTTCTTCATATTCAAGCCCGCTTTCACCTTCACAAAAATATCTGATCGCATTTGATAATTCCAATGTTTCTTTTTTTACATGAGTTTTAATATAATTTTGAACCTTATTTTTGTAGTTTGATTTGATTTGATTTGAAACCAAATGCCTCCAGACAATACATGGGTATCTTTGCTCGCCCCAGTCTCAAAGACTATTGTTTGATATAGATTCCACTTTACAATGGGAACCTCAGACGACCTATTGTAAACAGCAATTTTAATGCTTTTGATTCTTTCAATTGAAGCATCTCTTTCACTATCATTTTCATAGTAGTGTTTTATATCTAATGTACAGTGCTCCTTTTGTGAATCGAATGAGTATTTAAAGTATAAATTTTCTTCCCATGGCAATGGGATCGGAGGCGCTACATTGATCTTCCCCCGAAAAAATGGACACGAAAAAGTTAACTTGCGAGTGCTAAAT
>CAZYOE010000189.1:0-8339 GCA_964648725.1 uncultured Pseudobdellovibrionaceae bacterium
CTTTTGAAGACTCTCATCCACCTTCTTTTTTGCTTCTTCAAAGGCAAGGCCTTGTTCCATGAGGTCACCTATCTTCTTTAACTTCAAAATCTCTAGGTCGATCTCATCAAGCTTGAGATAAAGGCGACCAATTTTTATGTCGTACTCATATTTTGTGACAGACAGATCGACTTTCAGGTTTTCTGTTTGCTCGAGAATTTCCGCAAGTTGTTTTTCCTTTTCTGCAATTGCTTGCTCTAGGTTCTTTTTCTCTAACGTATCATCTATGGCAACATTCGACTGAACAAGAGACTTTTCTTGTTCAAGCTTCATGTATCGAGTGCCTCTACCAAGACCTATCCTCTTTACTTTTTTAAGCTCTATCAATCTGTCGAGTGCCTTACGCACAGTAGGAAGTGCTATGTCTGTGGCCTGAGCAATATCGCTTGGACTCGCCTCTCCGGCTACGGAAATGTAGCGCCAAACTTCAGTCTGCTTTGGAGACATGAGATCTTCTGCTGATTTGTCATGTTTTCGTGTCATAGTCGAATTTTATATGATTGTAGTAGATTGTATCAGATTGTATTAGATAGTCAATTGCCTGTGGATAACAAAAAAACAGGACCCTTTGGCCCCGTTTCAACGCCGAATTATTGGCGTATTTTACAGAGTTGAATTGTAGGACTCCTTGATTAAGTTGAACAGGTAGTTCATATCTGTTTCTGGATCAAATTTTACCATTCCTGCATACCCCCATTCGTTGCTGCTTATGTCTTTGACGATTTTCTTTTCATCGCTTGGGTACATTGGATCGCGGAGTAAAACTTGAATCCAGGTCTTTCTAAATTCAAATCGTGTAAAGCTTTTTGTGGTGCGGTACGTGATTCCAGTTTTCTGTCCAAGCTTTTCTTCAACAGATGGTAATTTCAAAATCATATCGCGAAGCTCGTTGAATTTCTTTTGCATTTCAGGAGAAGTGATTCCGGTATGATAACTTAGGCTATACTCCTCTTTTCCTGTCTCAGCAGGCTGAATCCTTTTATGATTCGCTTTTTCCGGGATTGGACTGTATTGCGGTTCAACATGCAGCACATCACCTTCATATAGAGTATAGGTCTTTAATTCAACATTAGTCATTGTTTGAACTGCTGCTTTGATATACCGGTCAAATCCTTGCGCAATGAGTATTACCCGAGGCTGATCCCAGCTCACCTCATTTTCCCCAAGTTTATCTTTCGCGAGCAATTCAAAATGCTTTTTATTTTTCAGAAGCCAATTTAAGTAAAATAGTCCCTGTGCTAAAACCTCCTCGTTTTCTTTCCATTTATATTCGATAATGACCGGAGAATGGTTTTCATCAAGGCCCAGTGTGTCGATCCTTCCATCTGTGGTCTGGTACTCTTTAGCCAAAAATCTGACACCCAGGATTTCCTCAAGATTTTCAGCAAAAAAATCCCGAAGTTCAAATTCGTTACCGAAGCCATCACGTTTTAACCCCAGCTGGCTCGCCTTTCTTTGATTTATTTTGAAGATAGGCATATTTAGATAGAAAAAGAATACTACTAATTCATCAATTTGTCTATGAGCGCTTAGACAAGAGATTTTTTAGAATCTCAATTTTTGCAAATAATTCATCGTAAGTGATGATTTCAATATCTTTGGAATTTCTTCTGTAGAGTTCAAATGAATCTTTCTGCTTTTTGTCTAGATCTTCCAGACAGCCAACTACCAAAAGGCAACGAGGATTCAAAACACAGAAGGACTCATCGCTTTGGCCGCTAATGGCATAAAATTCTTTTTGAAGTTTATCTTTTTGTTGAAGAAGCTGATTAACACCGCCCGTTAATTCTGAGCTCATAGCATATGTGCCACGATATGCGTTTGCGACCAATTCTGTTTTAGGAGTTTTTACTTCAACAATAAGTACATGATCGGTGAGCCTATTTTTGAAAAGGAAATCAGTAATTGATCCGCCTTTGTTATTTATCCCCTTTCCGCCCATATATGCCTCACTCTTAAAGAGAACGACGGGCGTAGAGAAGACCTGAGAAAAAACCCACGAATCATCTCTGACAGTGTCTTGCCAAAATGACTCGTCTGCATTTTGTTTGTTAGATCTCCACAGTTCAACAAGACCTTCCAAATTACTAATATTCGTGACGACATTTATTTTTTCAAGATCTTCTCTTTTAAGCGATTTGAACTTTTCAAGATTGGAAGGATCTTTTAGTAATTGCTCTATTACACTTTCGACGTTCTCGGGTGTCAGGATAAATTTATTCGTACCGAATTTGATGCCATATTTATCAAAAATGCTATAGCGGTTGTTTAACTCAGTCAGAAGGCTGTAGACCTCTGCGCTATGTAGCTCGAGTTTGAACCCCTCTGCATCTTTTAATGAAGTAAGGTCTGAAATCTTATAATCATCCCAATTCCCCGAAGTTTTTTTCTTCTGAAAAATGAAGGTTCCTTTTATGGAGTGACGAGGATCAGATTGATTTACCACCATCATTGGTCGGAAAACGAGACGCGTTTTTTCGCCTTCTCGCAGAATAATGTCTTCCGTCACAGCCGATGTTCTAGATGTCGATTTTATTAAGATAGACTCTTTCATTTATAAATAAAACATTACCACGAATTGCCTCATCAATAAAGAGCGGTTGGTATCAGAAGGACAAGCTGTCAAGATTATGCGATTTACAATTTTTAAGCTAAAATAGTTACACATGAGATATTATGGATGTAAGACAAAACTCCTTGATTATATTGAGGACGTAGTTTCAAATCTACCGATCAAAAAAGGAGCAACTTTTTTTGATATATTTAGCGGCACGACTGCGGTTGGACATCATTTCAAAAAACTCGGTTACACTATTTACTCGAACGACTTTCTCGAATTTGCTTACTCGCTTGCAAGGACCAACATTGAGACAAACTCAATTCCAAAGTTTAAGAAATTAAATCTCGGTACAGATGTGATTGAGTATTTGAATAATATAAAAGGTAAGGTTGGATTTATCACAAAAAACTACGCACCGTTTGGGAACAACAAAAGGCAGTATTTGTCGATCGAAAACGCTAAGAAAGTAGATGCAATAAGAGAACAAATTGAAAAATGGAAAGAAAGTAAGAGTATTTCTGAGACAGAATACTATTATTTACTGACTAGTTTGATTAATGCTGTCAGTCTTGTCGCAAATGTTACGGGAACGTATGCGGCATTTCTAAAAAGCTGGGACAGACGAGCTCTAAAAACAATGAAGTTAGAGCACGGGGATATTGTAGATAACAAAAAAGAAAACAGGGCTTTCCGTGCTGATGCGAATGATCTCGTTGGAATGCATAAAGTTGATGTCCTATATCTTGATCCACCGTATAATGCCCGGCAGTTTGCTTCGAATTATTTCTTTCTTGAATTGATTGCCGAAGGCTGGTTCAAAAAGATTCCTGAAATATACGGCAATGCTGGCATGAGACCCTATGAGGACCAGAAATCAGATTACTCAATCTCAAGAAAAGCCGCCGATGCACTTTCCGATCTGGTAGCAAAGGCTAAGGCTAAGTATATCCTTCTGAGCTATAACGATGAAGGAATCATCCCGATCCCGGTACTGAAACAAATTTTAAGTACAAGAGGAGAAGTGAAAGAATTTACGAAAGAGCATAAGAGATATCGAGCAATCAATCAAGATGGATCAAAAATTATTACCAAGGAGCACCTATTCCTACTAAATGTAAAGAAATAATATGGCTGAAAAAATGAACAACTTAACTGGTAAGGAATGGCTGCAAAACTCTTTTAGTATTTGGAGAGACATTAGCAAAAATTCCGAAGAAAGGAAGCTGAAGCATCCTGCAATGTTTCCGCAACAGCTTGTTGAGAAATTAATTAAAATCTACACAAAGGATTCCGGTGAGGTTATTCTTGATCCTTTCCTTGGAATTGGATCGACATTGAAAGCGGCACATAATCTAGGCAAAAAAGGGATTGGTTTCGATTTAAATAAAGAATACTGCAAGATTGCAGAAGATAGGGTCACTAAACATGCAGAGGATGAAAACTTTGATAAGAAGTTGAAGAGGTTTGAGCCAAAGATTTATTGCGAGGATTCAAGAAATATTTTGAAGCATGTAAAACCTAACTCCGTCGATCTAGTTGTCACTTCTCCACCCTATTGGGACATTTTGAACATGAAGAGGACGGCTGATATGGGTGATCAGCGCAACTATTCAGACTCCAAACATGATCTTGGAAATATCTGCGATTACGAGGCCTTCTTACAGGATTTGAAGTCTGTCTATACTGAAGTTTACAAAGCGCTTAAACCGAACAAGCGCTGCTGTTGCGTCGTCATGGATATCCGGAAAAAGGATAAGTTCTATCCCCTTCACGAAGATCAGACTCGTATCATGAGGGAAATCGGCTTTGAGCTTGAAGAGTATGTCATTTGGGATCGCCAAAAGGAATACAACAACATGAAGACTCTCGGATACCCTTGGGTTTTCCGATTCAATAAAGTACACGAGTTTATTTGTATCTACTGGAAGCGCTAGTCAGCGAGAAAGTCTTTTTTCTCGAAAGGAATAATCGAATCTTTATTGATTCGGTTATTTTTTTCGTCCCATCCAAATACGATCACTGCATTGTTGTCATATTTTAGAACCCTGTTCCTTATAGTATCTTCGAGCAACAAGATATTAACTTCATTTGATACACCGTTCAGGGATGATACGAAGGCAAGGAAGGAGCCAGTCAAACGCGCATAGCAGTTAATTTCCCCTATTTCTTTTAAGCTTAGTGCCGATGTTGATCTATTAAGGAGTACGAGTTCAAGTTTACCTGAGCTTTTTTCTTTTAGTATACCCAGAACGTCTGGTTTAAATTCCCATGAGGAGTAATTGGGAAGTTGTTTAATGTGATCATTATTCAACTTTGAGAGACTCGTTTCTGGAATAATAATTTCGAGGATATCGTGCGTCGAAGAATATTTCCTTTTCAAGAATTCTTCTAGCCAATCACGGAGTGCCTTTGTAAAAGTTAGTTTGTCCATAGTTAAATAGATATAAAATTAACCTTACCCTTATCAAGAGTCGCAATCTGGATCTTTCTTCCCGGCATATACTCCAGAAGATCCGGTCTAGCCTTAAGAACTTTTATTAAGGTTAGTGAAGGCACCTTCGTTGATATAAGAATAGCCTCAATGGGCTGCGCGACAAGGCAATAACCCATCAACTGACCGAGGCATTTAAGATCTAGAGGAGTGATCTTTGCTTCAATAAATGCGATCGCTTTCTGTTTTTCCAGGAAACCCACCACATCGGGTCTTATCCTGAATTTATCACAGTAATCAAATACATCGAGTAGTTCCCGGTTTTTGTTTTTCAAAAACAAATTAAGATTTCCTGCAGATGTATCAAATGTATCGGCCGGCTCGTTATATTTTGAAGAAAGATGACTCTTAAAAAAGACTGTCAGAGGCTCGTACATTGCCTGCTCCGCGAGCTCCTTTTCTGTTTTTCGCTTTTTGCCTTCTTGTTTTATTGGACGCTCTTTTTCAGTCGCTTCCTTTGTGAGCTGCTGACGCACAATGTCGAACTCCTTGTTTATCTTTTCAGGATCGTCAGAAAAATCTATGTCCCCAGTCAGGGCGAACGCTATAGGATTTTTGGCTTGAGCTTGTAAATCCCTCAAAAACTTGCAACCCATTGCAAGATTTATCTGCCAGAATGCATCAAAGTGTCTACGGGCCGGTTCTGGTATACGAAGATCACTCTCTCCGGGGTGATAGGCCTTGAGTTTTCCTTTCGAGATCTTGGCAGGCGGAAACCAGTCATCATTATTGTCAAAACCCACTTGATCATTGTGAGCCATGAGCTCCTCAAACATTGCCTGTTTTGAAGTAACTCGAAATCTAAACGCCTGGTAATACTCCGGAAAGAATTTAAGCTGATGCTCTCTGCCCCAGCTTGTTGGCCGTGTTTCAAAATAATCTTTTAAATTGCCATCTCGAATGTTTGGATGTCCCCAGTCTATAGTATGAATCGGCAGGTTAAATTGGGATCTAAGAAAATTATCAATTTCAACTGGCAGATGCCAGTTTCTAACTAGCTGAAAATATACTCGCATTCTACCGTGTCCATTTTTACCATCCCTGTTTAGCCAACCGCCGGCATTCGCAAACCCCGACGTATCAAGCAAGCCATTAATAAATTCTCTTTTTGCTTCTTCGCTTGCAACATTAACGACTTTTGGAATATGGAAACGATCAAAGCTAGTCTCTGGATGGAAATGCATGACTATCTCGTCAAACAAGGCAGAATTATTCTTGAAATCCACAACCAGAATTGTCATCGACTTATTTCCAGTAATTTCAAACCCGACTTTTATCTCGCTCTGGAGAAAAGGAATGATCGTATTTTTTAGTGATTCTACGGTTTCTTTTGGCTGGTTATATCTTTTCTTTACGGAAGGATCGACATCGTGCTGACACTCCGGATTCTTGCATTTAAGCATCTCACCTTTTGTGTCTGTTGCGAGCCATCCGCATTCGGGACAGTGAGCTATACCCTCTACAAATTCATTTGCATGAGAAAATTCAATAGCAATAGATTTGCTATCTAGAAAGATATGGCCTCGACCTGTTATAAGACCGAGGAAATAAGCCTTAATCGGCGACACTTTATCATCTGCCATACTAATGGCTTAATAATTACATTTTTTTTCGCATTTGAACAGAGCCAGTCTTTTATTTACCTGCAAACGGCTGCCCAGCTTCGCCTTTGTTTGCAAAATAGAATGAGAACGCCATTGAAGCTAGAATCATAAAATCCTTGGCATCAACTATGCCGTAAAACATGCCGACAATCGTGGCTAGCGCCATCAGAATGAAGACAATCTTTGACGCTGATGAGTATATGCTTTTCATAAAAATTAAAGCTGGTTTACTAAATTAATAATTTGGGCCTTGATAGCTTCTCTGTCCACATCCTTGATAAACAGCCGCTTCAAGAGTTCGGTACGGACAATTTCAGGCTTTTCTTTGTAGTCGCAAATGTCGCCGTGAATGATGATATTCTTTTCAGCGGGTACAAATGCTATATCCGAGTTTCCGGCGAATAACTTCACAAGTTCAACGAGCTGCCCATACTGCCACTCAGTGATGTCATTCTCGCTTGGTTCGATTGTTCCGTCCTGGTCTACATCGTAGCCGGCGGCTAGCTCAATGCCGATTGTGTATTGATTTGGATTTACCCAGGACCCGTCGAGATTTTTGAGCATAATTCGTTTTGCCCGATCATTCGGATTGCTGATATTGCCTGCATGCCAGGCGATGTCAGTAACCTTTACCAGCTGAACTATTTCTCCTGAATTGCGTCCGATCACAAAATGTGACGATGACCTGTTTGGCCTATTGGCATTACACAGCCACTCAACCGCCCCCCGGTACGATCCGAGCGTAAAATGAAGAACAACAGCAGTCTTTTTTGTTGGACCGGGAGTATAGTTTGGAGTTTGTTGGAATGGTATGTTCATAAATTATTTTTTAGCCGGAAGTCTTTCTTCAAGAATCGTCTCAATCTTTGTGAGCCGATCACTTGTATCGAGAAATTGCTGCTGATGAGTCTCATCCAGGCGCTTCAGGTTTTCCTCGATGGTATGAATGTGGTTATCACGGATATTATTTAGAGCATCTATGACTTTGATGTCTTCACGGGGAGCTTGCAGAAGGTTAAATATTCCGAAGGCAACTCCGATTATTGCTGCAGCAAGGGCAACTTGGTTATAGAGAAATTTTTTGAAGCCTTCATTTTTATCCATGCAAATATTTTATTTCCCAGTCAGCACAAAAGAGGGTGCATTACCTGATGAGCGCCCTAACAGCCTCTATCTGCCTTTCCGGGGTGATGTTTCGTACCAGATTGATGCCTTTGCGGACTGCCTTGGACAGTAATCCCGAAGCGTTGCCGGTAGCCACGTCCGTAAGAGCTCCGGTTGCTTCTTCGGCATTGTTGACACCCTTGGTTATCTGGCTCTGCAGGCTTTGGCTTTGAGTTGTGCCGAAGAGGTCTTCGAGAAAACTGGCAAAAAGGAACTGATTTCGCGCATCAATGTTTTTGTTGTACCCATACTGCCTTGCAAGATCCTGAAGGTTTTCTACGATTGCGAGCGGACGGGACGAGGCGTTACCGAGAATTCGTCGTCCGACTTCCCCGGCGCGGAGTGATGAGTTGATGTTTGTCGCTTCGAAGTCCTTGCCGAGCACTCTCTGGAAGTAATCCATGGCACTGGTAAGTTTGGAATACTGGTTTGAAAGCTCTGCATAGTCGGTACTGATGTATGCGATATTATCTCCGAGACC
>CAZYOE010000190.1:0-8320 GCA_964648725.1 uncultured Pseudobdellovibrionaceae bacterium
AGAAAAAGGTTTTACAGAGGTTACCATCGGAGCCTACCATCACGAGCCTGAAATTCAGGAGCTTTATAAAAAGTGGGGGTTTACGGAGTTCGTGAAAGAAGCAATCGAGGAAACCACGGAAGGAAAGCCCAAGTTTTTACTCTTTCTCAAGCGACTATGATTCAAGTCAAAGATTCAAGGATTCACGGTAAAGGTGTCTTTGTCGCAGAGACTATCCCAATGGGCCAAATCATCCTTGGAATTGATGACTCCAACATTATTGAAGACTCTAAAAGCCTTCCAGAAGCCGAGAGAGACTATATTGATACTTTCGATGGTAAATATGTACTTTGGCCAGCACCCGAGCGGTACATCAATCACTCCTGTGAACCGAATGTTTACTTAAAAACGATCGATGGAAAGCGACAAGTCCTCGCCATGAGACCGATTCAAGAAGGTGAAGAACTCTTCTTCGATTACCGTATTGGAGGGTATGGTGAGTTCACTTGGGAATGCGATTGCGGTGCTCTAACGTGCAGCAAGACTTGCCACATCGATTTCTTCAAACTGCCTCTTGAGAAACAAAAGGAATACCTGCCCTATTTGGATGAGTGGTTTATAAAATCTTGCTCTCAAAGCTCGCTAAAACTTCTTCAGGACTCCTAACCAATTCTGAAGAAGATACCTTGTGATTCTTTCTAAATACCTGAATTGCTTTCAATGTGATAAAATAGGAACTTCTAAAAATATGGATAAACTCGATGCACATAAAGAACTATCAAAGCTGGGAAAGGGTCTGGATCGACTCGGGGTTTTTTCAAGCCAAGAAGATGGCAGAACCGTTGGGAACCTAAGCGTTAAAACAAGACGGGGAATATGGTTGACCATCAGCGGTAGTGACAAAGCAAAACTTCAACCCGATGATGTCATTGAAGTGACCAAAGATGGTGCACCTCTTTCGTCAGGCGTACCCTCAAGAGAATTATACATTCATACAGCAGTTCAAGCAGACCCCGCCACTTCCGTAGTAGCCCACATTCATGACCAATTGGTACTCCAATTCCCCGATCCAAATGATCCTCGAGTGAACTTCTTAGTAGGGGCAAGCAGAGAAGAAGGAGAAGCAATTGGAAGAGCAATGGTTAAAAGTCCATACCTTCAAATTGATGGTCATGGACAGGTTATCAAAGGACCCACATCGCAAGCAGTCCTTGATTTAGCGACCAATAGGCATCGAGCTGCACGGAATAGATGGCATAAAGCTATGACTCCAACTTACGCTCTTGCAGCATCCTTTCTCCTTGCGGTAGGTGGAATTATAAAAAGCGATCAAGACCGATTTGGCGATTGCCAAGTAGAACATCGTACACTTGGGACGGTTACATACACCTGCCCCACCGATCGAGGCGAAGTAAACCTAAAAAGCTGGGAGGGAGAACAAAGGGATGAAAATACAGATGGGAGTACGAGTTATACGTTCTGGGTAGGAGGACAATAACCTAGTTTAAGACCAACCCTGCATCCTTGAACAAAGCCTCCAAGTCATAGTAGAGACTCTTGAGCTCACCTATCCATTCTGTTCGCAATGCATCCACTACGGGGAGCCATTTAAAAATCGCCCGTTTTACAGATTAAAAATGTTCGCAAAAACGCATCCACCCAGACTGGATGCGAACTTTTAAGCTACAAGGTATACTTCAATCATGAAGCTAAAAAATTGCACAAACTGCAAGCAACAATTTCCAATCTACCCAGAAGATCAATCTTACTACAACCGCATTCAGGTTCCAGAACCCACTTGGTGTCCACCTTGTAGAGAAATGCGTCGTATGGCATGGTGCAACGAAGGCACTCTCTACAATCGAAACTGTGACCTTACAGGGAAGCCAATCATTAGTGAGTATTCACCAGAAAACCCAAGGCTAGTGTACTCCGTACAAGCCTGGTGGAGTGACGGTTGGGACCCACTTATGTACGGGAGAGACTTTGACTTCAATCGCCCCTTTTTTGAACAGTTTCACGAGCTCGAATTGTCTGTCCCTCACCAAGGAGTACAAATGGACAGCGGAAGTGTGAATTCAGACTATACTCACTATGCAGGAAGAAATAAAAACTGTTACTTCATCTTTCATGCAGACTTCAATGAAGACTGTTATTACGGATACGGTATCAAAAAAGCGAAAGACTGCATCGATAATCACTACTGCCATGAATCAGAGCTATGCTATGAATGCACAGATGTACAAAAATGCCACGATTTAAAGTGGAGTCAGGACTGCACCAACTGCGCTTCAAGCGCTCTACTACGAGATTGTGTAAGCTGCATGGATTGTTTTATGTGTGTGGGATTGAGAAACAAAAAATTCTGCTTCTTAAATCAACAACTCACCGAAGAACAATATCGAGAAAAAATGAGAGGGATCAATACAGGTTCATGGAAATCACTACAGATGTATTTGATGCAATTCCACGAACTGGAATCCAAACATTCATACCGATACCTGCACAACAATATGATTGAAAATTCGCTGGGAGACTACCTGTACCGCGCCAAGAATTGCTACCACTGTTTTGATGCAAGTGATTTAGAAGATTGCAGATACGTCAGCCAAGTGCAATTGGGGGTGAAAGACAGTTATGACATCTATCAATTCGGCATGAACATGGAGCTTTGTTACGAATCGGCAATGACTGGGATGAACGTAACAGAAGTTTTCTTTACGAATGGAGCAGACGGTCAGGTTTCAAATATCCAATATTGTATCCATTGTTTCAGCAGTAACAACCTCTTTGGATGTGTAGGGGTAAAGCGAAATAAGTTCTGCATTCTCAACAAACAGTACAGTGAAGAAAAATACTACCTACTCAAAGCAAAAATAATTGAGCATATGAAAAAAACAGGTGAATACGGTGAGTTCTTCCCTATCAAATACAGCCCATTCGGATTCAATGAAAGTACTG
Source organism: uncultured Pseudobdellovibrionaceae bacterium (assembly GCA_964648725.1). Lineage (GTDB taxonomy): Bacteria > Bdellovibrionota > Bdellovibrionia > Bdellovibrionales > Bdellovibrionaceae > CAUJGP01. The sequence continues at coordinate 2,941 of CAZYOE010000190.1, forward strand.
CACAGTTCTGGTATCCAGTCACTAAGGAACAGGCTCTCGAAAAGGGCTGGCGATGGGAAGACAAATTATCTGGCACTTATGGCAAAGAAACTGTCATGGAAATACCCGATGATATCAAAGACGTACCCGACAGCTTCAGCAAAGAAGTTTTAGCCTGCTTAAAGTGTAAGAAGAACTACCAAATAACCCAACAAGAGCTCTCCAGCTATAAAAAACTGCACATCCCTATTCCAAGAGAATGTTTCAACTGCAGACGATCCAGACGACGCGACATGAGGAATCCAAGAAAATTCTGGTATAGAAAGTGCATGAACCAAGGATGCGAAAACGAATTCTACACCACCTATGCCCCTAGTAAGCCTCAAACCATCTATTGTGAAAGTTGCTACCTAGCAATCACGTACTAAAACTCTAGAGACAAACTCTTCAGCTCCATCCCCAAATCCCTCACCTCGCCTGCCCAGCTCGTTCGCAACGCATTGATCACGGGGAGCCATTTTGACAGATATAGAATTTATGATATAATCACATCTCTTAAATTCAAGAGATGCCAAGAAGAACCGAAAGTTTTGACGCTATGGTCAGAAGAGAAGAAATAAAAATTTTCCCCGATTGTTTTCCAAAAGGAAGAGACCGAATACCAACCTTTCAACCACCAGAAGAAAAGGGCTCTGGTTGGTGTTACTACCCTCCTTCTTTTTTTGCACAAAATGGTCTCTTGGATCAAGTCATGCTGGAAAGAATGAAAGCAGGAGGAAAACTACTTTCTATTGGAGCAGGACCTGCCTATCTCGAAAGATTTTTAGTAGGAATGGGATCTAATAGAGAAAATATCGTACTTGGGGATCTTTCAGATCGTCATATCCCCGATGGATTTACTCGACACACTTTTGATGCTCGTGAAAATGATTGGCCCGATTTTGGAACTCGTTTTGACTTTGTCATCTACCCCGAGTGTTTTTCCATAATCAATGGAGATTACGAAGACTTAGAAAGTGGCCACAATGCCGAGGGTAAAAGAACTTATTACGGATGCACTCGGGAAGATTATGCCCGTGTTTTTGGTAGGCATCCCTATGCCGACATGTTTAATACAGTATCTCCTGCTTTATCTGGGACTTGGCATCTCATTCAGAAAGGGTTAGAACAACTCAATCCTGACGGTGAAGTGCGTGCCTCTTTAGTAGGGCCTAACGCTATTAAAGCTTACGACCCATATAATCAACTTGATTATCTTCGCGAACATTTACAAAGACAATTTGGAGCAACTATCGAAGATGGCAGGAGTTTAAGAGTCAAGCTGTCTGCATAACAAGTAGCGCAGTTCGAATTGCCTCCAGCTTTGGGAACAATTTTGAATGTCATCCGAACTCCTAATCGACGAAAGGACTCAGCACTGTTAAAATCTAGACATGAATTTATTGGGAAGAATTTTCGACTTTCTCATGAAAGGCAGAAACGAAAAGGTTTCAGATTCAGCTCGTCAGTATATTGTTGAGCATAAGAAAGAAATCATTGAACAATTTGCTGGAAAAATTCAGCCAGTATCAAAAGGAGAAACTCCGCTGGCCATCTTTATGGCTGGCTCACCAGGAGCAGGCAAGACTGAATTTTCAAAAAACTTCATCAAGCTCTTGCCCAATCTTCAGGGGAATATCCTAAGAATTGATGCAGATGAGATTAGAGAAATTCTCCCTCGGAACCTATACAACGGCAAAAATTCTCACCTGGTTCAAAGGGCTGCATCGAAGGGCGTAGATAAACTTGTCGATCATGCAATAAGCAGCAACAAGAATTTTATACTCGACGGAACCTTCACCAGTTACACAAACGCACACCAAAATATTGAACGGATCATAAAAAGAGGCTGGCATGTGGAAATTTGGTACATCTATCAAGACCCACTGATAGCGTGGGATTTCACAAAAAAGCGCGAAGCCCTCGAAGGCAGACGCATTTTGAAGTCAGACTTTATTGAGGCCTTTTTCCTCGCAAAAGAAAACGTAAACAGAATTAAAAAGGAATTTGGCGCAAGCGTAAAAGTTAACCTAGCCATCAAAAAGAGGGATAATATCGTGTTAGAAGACTTCTTGTTGAACATCGACGAAATTGACCGCCACCCTGAAATGAGGTATGATAATAATCTGCTAGAAAAGTTACTGAAATAAATTATGAACGAGATCTACACCATCTCCGACTACCTAAAAATGAAATCTTCCAAAAAGAAGAAGTTCATTAAAGCAGTGCTCAAAGGAGCTAATAAAGACCAACAAGCTCTTGTAGAAAGATACGAACAAGCCGTTGCCAACAAAGAAATCGCACCCGTTTCTTAATCATTTCGCTAATCTCCCCGCTCTTATCGCAAGGTAATGGCGGGTTTTTTGATTGAGCGAGGAAAATGAACGTCATGCACATTGTGCACTTCCCCAGAAAAGGGGGTTAGGTTCTTGCTGCACAAAAGTTCGGATTGCATCAAATACGGGGAGCCATTTGAACTTTCCTCTAAACATTTTCTAGTCAGTAGCTTTACAATATTTGACAAATTATTAAAATAATGTATTGTCATGGCTATTGATAGTTTATTTTTCCTATGAATCGCTCAGCAACAGATATACTTTCCTCAATAGCCGCACCACTCAAAAGAATCCCAAAAAGCATTCTCATCCCAGGTTTAGTTGCTATTGGTCTAGCAGGAGTTGAAACTAAAAGAGCAGTAAGCTTTTTACTAGATAGAAGTGACATGATTGAAAGAGAACGTGAAAGATTAGACTCATACCTGAAAAATTGTGAACGCCTCAAAGATAAAATGGGATCATTTGATAGAAGGGAAGCGGAAAGAAAATTTGCCCTAAAGGAAATGCAGGAAAAAGAAAAGGCTATTGAAGCAGAGTGTCTAGCAGAAACTCTCATCATTGCTTGTGGTGACACTAAAGATAAAGCACTAGCAGCTTGCCTTATTGAGAACCTTCGACCTAATCAATATGAAGCTACAGAAAAAACTTGTCATGAGGAAGCTCTCACTAAGGCCTATGATTGGTTAACTAATGAAGAAACTAAAATAGATGCCCGCTACGAAAAAGAGCTAAGTGATATCCCAGAAACTGATGATAATCTAGACTATCGCATACTTTCATTCCAATATCCTGAAAGATGTAAGGCTTTTCCAGTAAGATCTAGTTGGACTTGGACTCCTGGGGACACAAAAAGGTTAAAACGTGCGTTAGTTGGAGATTATCTCTATAATAGAATATTTGATCAATAATAGAATATTTGATCAATCTCCATATTGACTTCAATAAACCATCTGAGAGCAACACTTACGGTTGGCCAACAGATTACACTCACAGGTAAAGGTGACGGGATGTCACTGAATGTATCCGTTAAAGACTGCGTCATCCAATAATAGATATTTAGGGCTAGTTGATAGTGAACAGGGTTATGAGTATAAAAATCAAAGTGATAGAATATGAACCAATGAATGAAATTGAATTATTATCAACAGCCCTAAATAATTTCTGGGGACGCACTCAACTCAAATTTTCTCGTAGAGCGCTCCAATTCACAGTTCTGAATTTGTCCACGAGGGGGAGCCATTTTTGACTTGCTGCAGAAAAAAACTTAAAATCATTAACTTAAATAGATTACAACCCTAGTCATGAGCGAAAAAATCGATTGGTGGGATACCAGAAGACTGGTACCAAACTATCGTGAAATCATGGTGGACCACTGGAAACCCTCTGCAGATGCCTATCGCGCAAAACATCCACCAGAAGTGCTTAGATATGGCCAGGGTGAACGTCACACCATAGATCTATTTGACACCGAGACGGATCTTTCACCAATGCTTTTTATCCACGGTGGATTTTGGCATGCTCCACTCGACAAAAGCTTCTTTAGCCACCTAGCCGGAGGCCCAAATGCTCTTGGTGTTCCTGTGGCTGTGATGAGTTATGACCTATGCCCAGCTGTAAGTATTGAAGACATCCTCGAACAAACAAACCAAGCTACCAAGCTTTTAATTGGAAGATTTGGTAAACCCATTGTAGTCAGTGGTCATTCAGCAGGGGGACATGCCGTAGCCCATCTCTTAGGACAGCCAGAAGTAAAAGCGGGGTATGCTATATCCGCAGTGTCTGACCTAAGGACACTTGTCGACGCACCATTTAATAAGGATCTTAGACTCGACGCAGACGCAGCGCGGCGATTGAGCCCGATATTTTGGGCAGGACCCAGAGGAAAAACATTCGATGCAGTGGTGGGAGCACAAGAACATGATGGATTCAAAAAACAGACAGCTGCAATAGCGCAGGCTTGGAAAACTCAAGGAGTGATCGTCCGAAGCAGTGAGATCCCAGGCGCTCACCATCTCAATGTTATCGCTGGCCTTGCTAATCCAAACTCCCCCATGTCTCAACGAATACTAGAGATGGCTGAGCAATGACTTTAGTAAACCCAAGTAAAGCAGTTCTAATTGCTTCCAACTTGGGGAGCCATTTAGTTTTGCAGATTAAAACCGAGACCAGCCAAGTTGGACGCTCGAACCTTTCTATAAACACCCATTTTTTTTGACATAAAATAAAATATGGTGTTAAATTAACTGCTATAAAATAGCAAACATGAAAGACAACTCAACGTTAGAGGATAGCTTACATCGTGAACTCGGCGGAGAATACCTAGAGGCAGTTCAAAGTTTTAAGGGTCAAAATGGCCATGGTCTCATAGAAGCTCTGGATCATGTGACATCACAACCTTCAATGGAGTCAATCGCTGATGCACTCAGAGAGGGCAGATTTGATGAGCAGGATTTAAGACAACTCCTGGGATACCATAAATTCGCTTTACATCACGCTCTCATTAAACCCGCTGAGATAATGCCAATTGAAGTACGTAGAGAAGAGTGGATGACCTATGGCTTGATTTCGCCTAAACAAACCCTCCTAGGTGATATCAGTAGAAATCCATTGGCTTGGTCTCACAATGAAGAGTGGGCAACCCAAAGATTTACGGAGAAAGATCATACAACCGCTGGATTTCACGGGAATCCAGGGAAATACCTCTGCGGACAACGAATGGGGAAAAGCAAATTTGTTACTGTGGCAGAAATCCCCACTGGTATTTCGAGCGATGAACTAAGAAAAATGTTCGCTCTAGAGGGAGACCCCACTTTTGCAGGACAGCTATTTATTGTACGTGCACAACTACCCGAAGCTCTAAGAACTGAAGTGGCTGGAGCCAAAGTACCAGTGTGCTACAAGGTCAAGGACAATGATACGTGGGCTACTTATCCACAATTTTTAAGACCACCCCATGCAGTTCCTGGGTACACAAGTGGAGGCAAAGGAGAAGTTGTCATTAATACATTTGAAATACCAGCTAATAA
>CAZYOE010000191.1:0-8213 GCA_964648725.1 uncultured Pseudobdellovibrionaceae bacterium
AAATATACCAGATTGAAAAATAATTAAAATGCGTGCACCCTTGATGATTTACGATCTAAATTCCCCTCAGACCGAATATTGAGGGGTCATTTCGCTGAAATTGAGGGGGTCAATTCCTATGAAATCGGGCAGGCTATCTTCGGTTATTTAAAAAATCGTAGCAAACTGACTACTCTCACTTAAACGCCATAACTTCACATACTTATGCTGTTATCAATTAAATATCTACCGTTATTCTTTTAATAACGATCGGTATTGCTTTTTTCGCACAAATGCCGTATCCTAATCGAAGGAGTCTATTATGGAAATAGGGAAATTGTTTGGAAATGAGACAGCAGCAAAATGCCTCTTATTTTTAGCTCGATATGAAGAATCTACTTCTGGAGAAATTGCTGAGGCCTTTGAAGTTCCTAAAACAATGATTTACCTTCAATTAAGAAAATTGGAGGATGCAGGAATTCTGGTAAGTCGCGCTATATCCACGATTCGGTTATTCTCATTTAATCCCCGTTCTGCAATTAAACAGGAACTAAAGACTCTATTGGAAAAATACATCGAGCAATATATGCCCATTGAATCGAATAAGAAATTCTACAATCTTCGGCGCCGCCCACGTCGAACCGGCAAAGAGTTAAGACTAACAAATGAGTAAAAGAATATCCGCCGATACCTCTATCCAGGAATTATTAGCCATCGTTTCAGAACACTTAACAACGAATGAGATTTCTTCCATTTTAACGGGTGGGACAGTGGTCAGCATCTACACCGATAATAAATACGAGTCTAAAGATTTAGATTTCATAAGCCCACATGAACATAAAGATCTTCTTGAGGTCATGGCCAAAATTGATTTCACCCCTGATCCAAGAAATAAAAAAAATCTCAAGCATCCAACAAGTCAAATCACAATAGAGTTTCCAGCCAGAACGGTAATGCTTGGAGGAAAGCCCGAGCGCGTAGACCATTCCGAAAAAATCCATGGTGTCACTGTAAGAATGCTGTCCCCCACCCAATCAGTCATGGATCGACTTGCCGCTTTTATCGCATGGAGAGATCCCCAAGGATTAGACCAAGCCGTTTGGATTTGTGAAAAGCAGCTAGTGAGAATGGATATAGTAATAAAGTGGGCCAAAGGCGAGGGTGCAAGTGTGGATCAACTTCAGCAAATTGAAACGAAATGTAGGGCTGCAATTCAAAAATACTTAAATTGCTAGACGATGACTAAATCCTAATATATAAATAGGTTTTATTTAGATATTAGACATAAAAAAAGCGCCCTTCAGCACTCATCTTATTTCCGCCACTTTCTAAGAAGAAAATGGCGGGGCAAATGGGACGAGTTTAGAACTTATTTACTTTCTGCATCCTAACGCACAAAGCTACACTCTCGATGCTTAAATTCACCACAGCACTCATAAGAATTAAAAATAGCCAAAATGAACTTTTCTGTATGCCCAAATCTTTCACGGAGTTGCCACCATGTCATTGCCATGCTGAGGAATATTAGACGTTTTTTTCTCTTCGCCTGAATTCACCTCGGTTAGAAGATCCCCGTTAACCTCAAAATGATACTTAACAATTCCACCTGGTAGATGCTCGTTTTTTGCGCATTGGAGAATACTGTACCCAGGGGCCCAACCTTGAAGTTCAGCTTCTACCTTCAGATCTTCATACAACACGCTCAGCACTTCCGATTCAGTAAGGTTCGTGTTGTCCTCAAATGTAAACTCATATAACTTCATAGCAGGTCCTCTTTACCGAGCAATCTAGCACAGATTGACATCAAAAATCATTAAAAAGGTTGGCAGAGTGGCTTTAACAAAAAATCAGGTCTTGGCGCTCAGACAAGATTTATCTCAGTTCCTTTTTCATCTAACTAGAACTGGCACAGTGACCTGCCGGAAGGACATTTTTCAATCTCTACCTAAAGATAGAAAAATTTACGATACAGCAAAGAATCGCTTGGAAATGATTCTCACAAAGAAAGTGATTTCGGCTATTTCGCCATTTGGTTATTTTCACTACAAAGTTTCAATCCCAAATTTTTACGGTGGAATAACAAATCCAGGGTCACAAGTTCAACGCCAATGGCTGAGAGCCGTCTGTTTTACAGAGACGCCATTAGACCATATTCAAATACAGATGCAGACTATCGTAGGAAGGACTCTACAATTTGAACCCTACGGATTAGCATTTACAGAGGGTTTTATTCGAGGAAAAGGTGGAACCCCTGTTATGTATTTCGACTCCAACAATCAGGGTATTACCAATGCACTGGATGCTATGGCTATTTCTCCTAATGCCCATGAAATGAAAGCGGCTATGCCCCTTTTTGAGGCCTTTGGAAAAAGGATCTACGGAATGGGACCCGAGGTTGACTTTAGGTGGGAACGAGAATGGCGTACTCTTACCGATCTCAATTTCACCTATGCTGATGTAGCATTTGGAATATGTAAATCGGAAGATATCACTCACTTCAATTCTTTAGTAAATAATGCATTTCCATTTGTCGACCCTGTAGCAACCCCACAAGAACTCCAGAAGATAAAGAGCTACCTCCGAACGTTTCAAAAACTCGCAAACATCAAATAGCTTTACAAATACCTTTTTCTAATTATTTCTCAAAACTGCGAGATATAGCGATTGTAACTTCGCACATCTTAAAAGAGCCACATCAATTAACAAATTTCAATTAGGCCATCGGAAGGACTTCCCTTTTACTCTGTCTCTGATTGTATCTTGATTAACTGCCAACAACTTCCGCTTCTTTGCAATAAACTGTTTAACGGAACTCGTTTCAGTTGAATCTTTTATTAAATTTATTACCTCAAATGACCCACTATGATCCCCAATAGATCGAACAATCACATCTCCGGTCTTAGTTGTAAAATAAGGGATTTCATGTTTAAATAGCAAGTCTTTCATTTCTTGAGATGGATGTTCGTGCTGATTATCATAGTCTGAACTACAAATAGCTAAAGAAGGATTCGCTTCCTTGAGAAATCTCTGTTGAACACACCCATTTTTAGATCCATGGTGAGGCAATATTAAGATGTCTAATTCATTTTTCAGGATTTCGCCTAAAAATTTCAGTCCAATCGTGTGGGTCTCGACATCCCCGGTACTTAAAACATTAAATGAACCACTTCTAAAAAGCTTTACAGAGGAATTATCATTTGCCCGACCTTTATCTATTTCTTTTGGCCAATAAAATACTTCTTTATAACCGTATCCTTCCGCTGGATCGAGACTTTTAATGTAAACAGGATCGACCTTACGAACCGCTATTTTTTCGCCCTTACTATTTCGCTGCTGTTCATATTGCCTAATGATCTTCTCAGACTCTTCACCCGAATCGGTGTGTGGATCATAGCCTGGCTTCTCAATAACCTTCGGAGCAAAAACTGTTAGGATACTTTCTAATTCACCAGGATTACAATGATCATTATCCCAGCTAGTAATGTGCAAACAGTCTATATTTACCTTTCCACACTCAATTAACTCATGTTTTAAACTTTGTTTATTACATTCATTTAGTCGGGCTTCAATTAAAGTGAATTGGTTCTCATAAAAATAGGAAAATGATGATCCAGGATTTCCCAGTTTGAATGCCCGAAACCTTGTTTTTACCTTTTTAACCGCCATAGATAACCTAAATATCTCTCTTGAGATACAAATATAAAACCTCTTTGACGAAGCCCTCAGCTATCCCTCGCAATCTATACCCGAATAGAAAAACAAGGAAAATCGAAATGAGAGTCCACCCAAAATGACTGGCCCATCCAAAAGAGTCTTCAAAGAATGTCCAACTAATATTAATTAACCGAACAGCCAAAAAAGGTAGTGACACGATAAATGAGAGCAAGGCAACACAGTAAAAACCACGAAGCATCTGGTATAATGATTCTGATTCTTTAACTCCTGACTCAGGTTTATCTGAGCAGCCCTTCAATTTAGTGTAAAATACTCGATGTGAAAGCGTTTTTTCATTTTCATTTTCTTCTAACCTTTTTGCTTCTTCTTCAGTGAGCACCCGTTCAGATTGGGCAGTTCTTATGATTTGCTTTCTTTGTGTATCGTTAATTAAAGCTGAGTTTTTAACTAATGCCAATTCACTTGGAATACTGGAGTTCCAAAAAAACCATTCTAGAGGTTTGGTAATTGAATAGTTTTTCCCTCTGATCTTAAATCCTGCGCCAACAATTTGAATAATTTGACCTACCAACAAAGTGCCAAACAAAAAAACCAGAGACTCAGTGATATCTCCAAGCTTCTCCACTGGAAGCTCGACTGAACCCATTGTCAGCAAAACTCCAAAAATAGTTGAAATACATAAAAATCCTGGCAAGAAATACATCCGGAATTCAAATACAGCTAATTGAGGAAACATGAGCCCCCCACAAAAAACCAGGACAATTCTCCCATAGCAAGTTTAAGCAAATTTCTGTCTTTTGAGGAATAGGACCTGGCGCTTTTTGATCTCCTAAAGTTTCTCCCTTCGACCATAAACTGCAATTGATCAAACTTTAACGCTAAACAAATCAACTCTCCCCCAGTAGGCGCAAAATCTATGACCTAAAATAATCATTACCTTCGATGCCCCCAAATTTATGCAACCTTATGCAACATTTGGCAATGAATTCATTCAAAAATTAATACTGCATTGCAAATAGGTTTTGGAACGGCATCTGATTAAAAAAAACGAGCGGTTTATTGAAAAATTGAACCAAATTTGCAATCTAACTATTAAACAAAAGTAACTTAGCGGTTATTGAAACTCACTTGAACTAAAATGCTACTCAATCTCAATTAGCTTCTTGAGGGGAACATCGATAACCTCGGCAATTCGAGCCAAGGTGAAAACTTCAGGACTTGTAAGGCCATTTTCGATCTTGCTCAAGGTTCCTCGAGAAAAGCCCCCCTCTAGGTATAGCCGATCTTGGCTATACCCCTTTTGTTTTCTGATTTTTGCAATATGGGCCCCTAATTTCTTTAAAAATCGTTTTTTATCCATGAGGATAATTTTGAGACAAAATAAAAACCATTCTCTTCCTATAGGAAGGTAAAGTTTAGGAAGGGCCTGCCGATAAGCTAGGTAAGCATTCCAATAGCAACAGGAGGGCAACTAATGTACTCAAAGAAAATAGTGTTTGCACTGACTCTCTTGGCGCTCACTGCATGCGCCACCCAAAGTTTAAATAAAAATAACCAGGCCTTGGAAGATCTTAGGAAAAACGATACTTACCAAAAAGAAAAGGCGCTGTATAAAGAACGAATTGGGGGCCGTGATTTTTGCTGGAATATTGGAATAGATGATTTTCTAAAGCGCAACTCCCCAAAACCAAGTGAAAAGTGCATTTACCCAGCATCCCCGTTTATCGTAGAGAAAGAACAAGGCTTCTTGAGCCAAAGCAAATCTCTAAAACAGGCCTTCAAACAGCTGAAAGTCCTTCAGGTCACCTCAAATGGATTCGTTGTTAAAAGCCCCGAATACGGAACCGACAAGGTCATTTTTATACAAAAAACTAATGAATCGAATATTGTCGACGGGGCTTTTCTAGATGAAACTCAAGACTGGCAGCTTTACGAATACAAAGGGCCTTATACTTATAGCACTCTTATGGGAACATCGACGGTGCATTCATTTACTAGGGTCACGGATGAGCGCCTTATATCAGCAAAGAAGGATTTAAAACTGTACGGCCCCAGAAAAGATTTTTTGATCGAGAATCAGCTTTGGGACTATCTTTCTGAAGAACCAAAAAATTAATTTAAACTTTGGCTTGAAAATTCACTTATGAGGTGAGGAACAAACCCATGAATGCGTTTTGGCATCAAATCTAAAAGATTTCGGAGCGGCATATTCTCAAACTTTTTGATTTTGCCGCTTAATAAGTCTGAAACCTCCGGAAAATCTTTTTTCAGTTCTTGCTCGGCCATTGCTAAACAAGATTTCTCGTGTGCTTTTTCGGAGCCAAGTATTTTAAGCCAGCCGGCTTCGCATCTTTGACACCCCCCACTTAGCCTTTTAATAAAAGCCAATGAGCTAGCTCTTGGCCAATCACCAATCCTTTGCGGATTGTGGCAAGCGCCCTTCTTGAAACTTGCATCAATCGATCCTAGGGCCTGAGATAGTTTATTTTTTATGGTTCTAACAGACCAATTTGTGCTAACTCCATAAACTGCATTTGTTTGCGCTAAAATAAACGAAATAACTTCTACCGGTTTGTCGATGTTTTGGTTCGCAAGTTCATCTTTTAAAGCTAAAAGGTGGAAACCGAAAGCCAGAGTATCTCTGGGGTGATTTTTGACTCTTGATTCATAAATTAGAATTGCCTTTTCAAAGAGAGCTACAAACAATTGTTGTTCAACAAATCCGCTGACATAAGGTGACCTAAAATATCCATTATCTTTCTCCATCTGGCTCAATATATTTTTCAGCATGTTTAAGCGCGAACTAAGACCTAATTCCAATTTTCTTTTGGATTCAAATTCTTTAATGCTTAGAAAATTAGCTCGCATCCTTATGAAATCGATCAGTGTACGGCAAAGCTTAGGATTAATTTCCACCCCTTCGGATTGAAACTTCTCCGCTATTGCCCCAATCAATTGGGCTTCAGGCGATTTCAATACCTGAAGCAACAGATTATTCGAACTTTCCTGACTTATTTTCACTGGAAACTGCCCAATCATGCTTCTTGCCGTGAATAGTAACCAATCCTACCCAGACACTAACATTGAGTACGGTTGGCCTCATGGACGTAGCAGCACCTTGCCCCATCTGTAAATCTTTAACCCCCTGCGAATGCAAGCAGGCACTAGTCTGTTTCTTGAGCCTACTTGAAAAAGTACAGGATCGGGTATTAAGCAACAATCCTTCGTCAGCAGCACACCACCTGCCCGTTATTTGTGCCGGAATAGATAAGCTGAATGCTAGATTTGCCAATCCAATAGAAACTGTGAGTCTCATGAGAAATGCCCGAGAAATAGGCCTAAATATCAAACAGGAGTATCTTCGAGACCGCACTCCATACCTAAAAGTAGGAACGGATGACCGATTCTTACATTTTAAGCTTTCCCTAGATAGGTCTCACATAACTAAAATGATATCCAATCCCAATCGATTTGAAACCTGGCAAGAATACTATGAATGCATATTAGCCCTTCTCACTTCCGAGCATATTCAAAAGATCAATTTGAGTAGGTTGGATCTAAATTTAGACTTCGCAGTTCCTTTTTTGGAACTCATTCAATCGATTGACCTTAAAAACAAAAAATGTGCTGTCAGCTTTAACGACGAATCTGGGGATCGAACAGGCCTATTGATTGGCAAAGGCTGTGAAACCATTGAGATTTACGATAAGGCAAAAAAAAACAAGTTAGCTTCAGACTATACACGACTAGAGTTACGTTTAAGTGGAAGCAAGGTGCCAAGTCAAAATCTAGATGAGCTACCAAGGATCATTCAAGAATCTAATTTTTTCGAAACCATCCAGGGCTTTAATGTAACCTTCCTCACCAATGAACACTCTGAAAGCCAACTTTCAAGATTGAATGAGTTCAAAAACATTCTTATGCGCGAAGGTTTGCATTTAGCTAGAAAGACCATGGATCGAGATCGTAATTTTGAGAGAAATTTTAAGGGCCTCATCGAAATAAAGCCATGGGGACTTCAACCCAATTTGTTGTTCAAAAATACAATCAGAAGGTTTTTTAATGAAAAAAAAGGGAATCTCAATCACCCAGCCAGATAACATTCGGTATCTACGGTAACTTCATAATGGAAACTTTCTTTTCTTTCTCTTTTTGTGACGAAACCCCGCTAATTACTTTAGGTTGCATAAGCCATAGTTGGAAACATTCTCCTATCCATACTTTTATTTCCAAAACCCGAAACTCTTATTCATACCTTCCTATAGGAAGGTTTACATTTTACATTTGGAGGGAATTATGACTATAAAGGCTGTCGCAACATATAGTGACCTATTGAACTTTGCTGGAAAATGGATGACCGTAAATGAGATAGCAAAAGAGCTTTCTGTGCATCCTGACACGATTCGAAGATGGGAAAAGAAAGGTCGAATAAAATGTGTTCGACACCCGGTAAATAACTACAGGTTGTTTCTAATTCAAAACCTAGAAGGTAAGTAAACAAATGGCTGAAGTTCCCCCGATTTAGTGGACACATTTTACCGGACAGAGATGTCCAGAAA